>WTAG01000191.1 GCA_013139755.1 Methylomarinum sp.
CATTGATAAGATGCTTAACTGCTAGGTTTAACGCCTTATAATCAACCTTACCGGAAATAATGAGAGTCCCGCCTATATTATATAAAGGACTTTCAGGGTGAGCTATTTGGTCCAGCCATATGTCTCGTTGATTTGAAGCGAGTTGTAAAATAGGACTCGACACAGATAGCCTTTGTAAATAGGGTTAAACGATATTTAATTATAGCGGGTTATTAATGTTAGATATGAGTTGACTTTCAAAAATACTCAATCATTTTTTTTCTGATTAGGCATGTACATATAATTAGTATGTTTTGGCTTGTATTTTCGAGTGAGTAACATCTTAAGCAGCCATTTTAAAATGGAAAAAAATAGTATGAGGGCTGATAGGTAATATAAAGAGCTTATGCTATATAACTTTTTCAGTAAGTAGATGTTTATATATTCATAATCTTGTATTTCAGAAGCTGATATATTTTGCTGGTAATGAAGTGAATTTGTCTTTGGAGGGTAGATTGATTGTGACGTTGAGTTGTAGTTTTGTTGTGAAATTAATAAATTCGATTGAAGGTAGTAGTCTAATTCCAATGAAAGTAAAATCTTTTGTGAAAGGCTATTTAAGCTTGTTTCGGTCTCATTTATTAGTTTTTTAGTGTTGCCTAAAGTAATTAAAGCATCTTGTAATAAAGCATTGTCTTCATTTGTAGCAAGAAAATCCTGCCCCGAATTTTTTAATTGTTGATATATATTTTTAGTGTTGATTATTGCCTGCTTGGCTGAAACAGATGATGTATTACCTGCTCGCGTGGCAGAGCTTAAAAATTTAGTGGTATTTTGGAATTGTTGCTGTGGGTACAGTGAATTGCTAGAAATTGCTTTTTTATGTTGAGAGCTTTTTGAAGCCGTTGTTGGTGATTGTTTTTTTTGTATAGGTCTATGTTCGGTCAATACTCGGTACTTATATTCCATTTCTTGCTGTTGAAATCGGACAACAGCAGAGGGGGATAAAATGGCGTTTTCATTTGATTCAAGGTTTATGACAGTCGCAGCATAAGTCGTTTGTATCGCAACATTTAAAATGATGCAAGTATAGATAAAGCAAAATAAGAAGAACTTCGAACTGAATTTAATCATCATTAGATTCTAAATTACTTTCTAAGTATTGTAAAAATTCAATTCAAATTAATCTGATCTAATTAGTGTTTCGGCTAGACCTGCTGGTTGCATCATAATGCAAGTTAGACTTATAGTAGTGCTACCGATGGTGTCCTTGCCTTTTAAAGAAATGAAGTTATTTATTCGTCAATAATAAAAATACACATGAAGAACTTATTATTTTTGTCTCATAGAATTCCATACCCTCCTAATAAAGGCGATAAAATCCGTTCTTATCATTTTCTTAAGGGCTTAGCTGAAAATTATCATATTCATTTGGCGGCATTTATCGATGATGAAGAAGATTGGACTTATGTTGATAAGGTCAACGCTATCGCAACTGATTCATTATTTATCAATTTAAAACCTACTGAATCTAAAATTAAAAGCCTATCAGGGCTTGTGACAAATAAGGCATTAACTATCCCTTATTACTATAATAAACATCTTCAGTCTTGGGTTGACGAGACGATTAAAGAAAACAAAATTGAAAAGGTGCTTATTTTTTCTTCGGCAATGGCTCAATATGTTCAAAAGCATCAGGACTTAGATGTAGTGATTGACTTTGTGGATGTTGATTCTGATAAGTGGCTGCAATATTCGGAAAAAACAAAGTGCCCTATGAGTTGGGTTTATAAAAGAGAATCTAAAAAACTCTTGGAATTTGATGGAAAAGTTGCAGAATTTGCCAAAATGAATTTGTTTGTTTCAGAGGACGAATCATTATTATTTAAGCGTTTGGTGGATATAACACCCAACAAAATCGACTTTGTTAATAATGGGGTGGATACCGCTTATTTTAATGTAGATGAGCAGGTGAATAACCCTTACCCGAATAAACATGGCATTATTGTTTTTACTGGGGCAATGGATTATTGGGCAAATGTTGGTGCAGTTGTGTGGCTTGTTAATCATGTATTTCCACTGATAAAACAACATTCTCAACACGCTCAATTTTATATTGTAGGTTCTAAACCCAGTAAAGAAGTACTTAACCTTGCAAATACTGAAGATGTCTTTGTGACAGGGCGAGTAGAGGATATTCGGCCTTATTTGTCTTATGCCAATGTGGTTGTTGCCCCTTTGCAAATTGCCAGAGGCATTCAAAATAAAGTGTTAGAAGCGATGGCTATGGGGAAAAAAATAGTGGCAACACCACAAGCCATTGAGGGCATAAACATTACTAACCAAGCTGTTTCAATAAAATCAAATCCTGATGAGTTTGCCAAGCAAGTTATTTTGTATTTGGAAGATGATCAAGATTCTACTTTTATAGTAGAGAACCGTCGCTTTGTAGAAGAGCAGTTTAGCTGGGAGTCCAGTCTTAAAAAATTAACACATATAATCGATTAAAATATAATATTTGGTAGGGATGATGCAAAAAAGAATTCTAATTGTTTTTGGTACAAGACCAGAAGCGATAAAAATGGCACCAGTAGTTAAAGCATTTAAAGAGGATGCCCGATTTGACACTAAAGTTTGTGTAACGGCTCAGCATAGAGATATGTTGGATCAGGTTTTGCAACTATTTTCAATTGTTCCTGATTATGATTTAGATATTATGAAGCAGAACCAGGGATTGACAGGGATAACCTGTGCCATATTAACTGGATTAGAACCGGTATTGCAGGACTTTTCTCCAGATAGAATTTTAGTTCATGGTGACACATCAACAACTTTTGCAGCCAGTTTAGCCGCTTATTACCAAAAGATTCCTGTAGGTCATGTAGAAGCAGGCTTGCGGACTCATAATATTTATTCGCCATGGCCAGAAGAAGCAAACCGAAAGTTAACGGGCGCTTTAACTGATTTACACTTTTCCCCGACAAACACAGCAAGAGATAACCTGATACAAGAGAATGTATCTCATAAAAATATTATTGTTACAGGTAATACAGTGATTGATGCTTTGTGTCATGTAAAAGACGCAATAGAGAATGACGCGCAATTGAGGGAAGAATTATCTAGTCGCTTTCCTTTTATTATTCCTGATAAGAAAATAATTTTAGTCACAGGTCATAGGCGAGAGAGTTTTGGTGGTGGCTTTGAGAATATTTGCCAAGCAATACGAGAACTGGCTTTACGCGATGATGTGCAAATTATTTATCCAGTACATCTGAATCCACAAGTGCAAGAACCGGTTAACCGACTTTTAAAAGATGTAGCACATGTGCATTTAATTGATCCCCAAGATTATCTGCCTTTTGTCTATTTAATGAGTATTTCATACCTTATTTTGACCGATTCAGGCGGAGTGCAAGAAGAAGCTCCTTCATTAGCGAAGCCAGTATTAGTGATGCGAGATACAACTGGGAGGCCTGAAGCAGTAGTGGCCGGTACAGTTAAATTAGTTGGGGCAGATAAAGCGAATATCATTCATAACGTCACTTTATTATTAGATAATGAAGATGAATATCAAAAAATGAGTTTTGCACATAACCCTTATGGCGATGGGCAAGCGAGTCAACGTATTGTAGAAGGAGTAGCAGCACATGCATGAGGTAACATTTAAAAAAGTATCTGTTGTTGGCTTAGGATATATTGGCCTACCTACGGCAGCTGTTATTGCATCAAGAGGTGTGGAAGTCGTTGGTATTGATGTGTCTCAACATGCTGTTGATACCATAAATCAAGGCAAGATTCATATCGTAGAGCCTGATTTAGACATGTTGGTGCAAAGTGCGGTGACTACAGGTAAATTAAGAGCAACACTTGATCCTGAACCTGCAGATGTTTTTATGATTGCCGTACCTACACCTTTTTCAGATGGTTTTAAGCCAGATGTATCGTATATTGAGGCAGCGGTTAAAAAAATTGCACCTGTGTTAAAGAACGGAGACTTGGTTATTTTAGAATCGACTTCTCCTGTAGGTACAACCGAGAAGATATCGGAATGGTTGAGTGAAATAAGAGATGATTTAATTTTTCCTCATCAAAACAGTGAACAAGCCGATATTTATATTGCCCATTGTCCTGAGCGTGTATTACCTGGGTATGTGATTCAAGAATTAGTGACTAATGATCGCGTTATTGGAGGTTTAACACCTCAGTGTGCTGATAAAGCTAAAGCCTTATATCAACTTTTTGTTAAAGCCGAGTGTATTGTGACTGATGCACGTACCGCTGAAATGGCAAAATTAACAGAAAATTCATTCCGGGATGTTAATATAGCTTTTGCCAATGAATTGTCGATTGTTTGTGACAAATTAAATATTAATGTCTGGGAATTAATTTGCTTAGCAAATCGCCATCCCCGGGTTAATATTTTAAAACCAGGACCTGGTGTGGGGGGGCACTGTATTGCAGTAGATCCCTGGTTTATTGTTGACTCTTGTCCTGACGAAGCGCGTTTGATAAGAACTGCTAGAGAAGTTAATGACAGTAAACCTGAATTTGTGATTAATAAAATTCGAAAAGTCGCTGAAGCCTTTAAACAGCCTAAAATAGCCTTGTTAGGGTTAGCTTTCAAGGCAGATATTGATGATTTAAGAGAAAGTCCCGCAGTTGATATTGCTGAAAAAGTGATACAAGAAACTATAGGAGATGTGTTGGTTGTCGAACCGAATATAAAATCACTCCCTGAAAAATTACAAGCAGATCATGTGAAGTTAGTGAGCTTGGTTGATAGTCTTGCCGAGGCAAATAT
>WTAG01000238.1 GCA_013139755.1 Methylomarinum sp.
AAATGATCTAAATCAATAAAACATAAAGCATGTTCATCTTTATACTCTGCCTCAAAAAGTAAACTCGCCAAATGCTTTTCAAATTCATGTCGATTGATCAACCCAGTTAATGAGTCATGTGTTGCACGATAGGCTATTTCCTCAGAAGATGCTTTTGCCTCAGTTATATCTTCTTGAATAGCAATATAATGAGAAGTTAAACCTTGTTCGTCAAAAACAGGTGATATGGACTCCTTAGCCCAATACAATTCACCTTTTTTGTTTTTATTTTGTAGCACACCTACCCACGTCTGCCCTTGCTTAATTGTTTCCCAAAGTTCCTTATAAACACTAGGCGCTGTATTTCCTGAATGAAAAATATTGATGTTTTCACCTAAGATTTCATTACATTCATAGCCTGTAATCAACTTAATTTGTGGATTAACATATTCTATTATTCCATCAAGGTTGGTCATCAACACTAGATTAGGGCTTTGTTTAACAGCCATTGATAATTTTTTTAATTCTTCCTGTTTTTTTAATCGTATAGAAATATCTCTTAAAATACAGGAATAATAATTCTGATTATTTGACAACCATGCCGACAAAGTAAATTCTAAAGGAAAGACGCTGCCATCCTTTTTAAGTCCTTTAAGCTGAAAGGTTTTCTTAGGGATTGAAAGCACGTCAGCCTGATTGGCTTTGTCAAACTGTTCTCTATATTGGTCTCTGGAATCTTCAGTAATTAACACTATGGCAGATTTATCCAAAATTTCTGACGAGGTATAGCCAAAAACCTGACAAGCGGCCTGGTTCCAAAAAACCACATTACCTAAATGATTAACTGAAATAATCGCATCATTTGCTGATTCTGCAATGGCTTGAAAACGCGCTTCATTTTCTTTTAATCGCTTTTCTGCTCGATTTTTTTGAATCAGTATATTTAATCGATGATCTAAAATATGCCAATTAACGGGTTTAGTAATATAATCTTCCGCACCCGCTGAAAACGCTCTGTCTATAGACTTATCATCGTCCATAGCTGTAATCATTATAACGGGAATAGAGCTTACCCTTGCGTCACGAAATTGTTTAATTCTCTGACACGCCTCAAATCCATCAAGTTCTGGCATAGAACCATCCATCAAGATAAGCTGTGGAAATTCCTTAGCACATATATCAACTGCCTCTTGCCCATTAACAGCCGTAATAACACTGTAGCCTTTTTTCTCTAAAACTTTACTCGTAATAATACGAGTCGTTTTGTCATCCTCAGCAACCAATATAAGAGGCTTCAACAAATCTTCGCTCATAATAAAATGCAATATTCCTAGTTAGTTAAGCTGTTAACCATAGCTACACATAAATACTTCATGTGGCCAAGGTTACGAAATAAACATCGTTTTTTACTAAAATCAAAAAGCCTACAGAACAACCAGACAAAAGATAACGCCACCCTCATTTTAAAAATTATAACGACCGTGAAAACATAGAACTACAACTAACTCATTATAACGCAGTATTATATAGCTTAGACTTTTATCATAATATTCCCATAAGAATTTCATGCTTATTATGAGCATTACACTGATATAGCCCTACAAACCAACAACGCATCAATTTACACATGAAAATTAAACTTATTTTTATTACATTAATGGCTCTTTTCACATCTATCATATCTGCAGATGAACTGGGCAATTTAACAACCAATCAACTGCTCAAATTACAAAAAAACAGCAATGCATTAGTTATTGATATCCGCACAGAAAAAGAGTGGCAAGCCACTGGCACCATTCCTAACAGCCATAAACTACAATTCTTTTCAGATAAAGGGGAGTATGACACTAAAAAATGGTTAACTGATTTAAAACAATTAAAATCCAATGATGATCAAATAGTGATACTGGTCTGTAGATCCGGCAACCGAAGCGGTAAAGTTGGAAATATGCTCACCCAACAACTCGGCATGAAAAAAATCTATCACTTATCTAATGGTATGATGTCGTGGATAAAAACCGGAAACAAAACAACAAAAGATTGCTTGCCTCAACTTGCCTGTAAATAAAATATGTTTTTAAATAGCGTAACCAACCAAACTATAGCACTTGCGGGCATATCCCAAGCCTGCCTACTTGTGCAACAATTAGCGACCCAGGGCAAAGCCGACAGTGCCGCAGTCGAAACCTGTATTAACAGTCTGTTAAAAATAGATTCTGAAAGCGTGCTTGATATTTATGGTGGCTTAGCACAATTAAAATCGGGATTAGAACAGTTACAACTACAATTAACCGGTCGAACGATTGCAGACCCCGAACAAGCGCGCTACGCCGCCTCACTGGTTTTTCTTGAAAGCCAGCTATCCAAGCAGCCTGAGATGCTTAAGAAAATCAGCAGCTGTGTTGAAAGAGCCCAAATACAAGCAGAATCATTCGGTGTAATGCATGAAAATGTGCTGGCCAATCTTGGCGATGCTTACCACTCCACCATTAGTACATTACAACCCCGCATCATGGTAAACGGCAAAGAAGAATATCTTGCTAGACCAGATATTGTCAATAAAATTAGAGCCTTATTACTCGCAGGTATTCGCTCTACTCTATTATGGCGGCAATGTGGCGGTGCTCGCTGGAAATTTATATTTTTTCGCAAAAAGCTACAAGATGAAATCAAATTCCTTCTTTCTCAAATTGATTAACCCCTCTCTGTACAGGGCAGACAACTATGCTAATAGATGCCAAAAATCTTACCCGTTATTATGACCAACACTGTGCCGTAGATAACGTCAGTTTTTCTTTAATAAAAGGCGAAGTACTTGGCTTTTTAGGCCCTAACGGTGCGGGTAAAACCACTACCATGCAAATGCTCTGTGGAAACCTTGCTCCCAGCGCCGGGCAAATCAGCATCAATGGTTTTGATCTATTAGAACAACCCAAACAAGCCAAACGCTATTTGGGCTATTTACCGGATACACCACCTTTATATAAAGAGTTAACGGTTAATGAGTTTCTAACATACTGCGCCAGGTTACACCGACTGTCTTTTAGAGTAATCAATCAAGCAGTTAATTCAGCCAAAGAGCGATGCGGACTTAATGATGTGGCTGAACGGCTGATAGTTAATTTATCCAAAGGCTTTCAACAACGGGTAGGTATTGCGCAGGCTATACTCCACAATCCGGCAATTATTATTCTTGATGAGCCCACCGTGGGTTTAGACCCTATTCAGATTAAAGAAATACGCGCCTTAATTAAAGAATTGGGCAGTGAACACGGCATTATTCTCTCTACCCATATCCTGCCTGAAGTACAGGAATCTTGCAGCCATGTACAAATCATCAATCAAGGCAAACTGGTTTTAAAGGAAACCATAGCCGGCTTAAATCAACAGATGAATACAGCGACAATTAAAGTTGTCACCCGCCAGCCTATTGATATGGAAAAACTTTCCGCTATCGCTAGCATTAGTACCATTGAAAAGACTAATAACAGCCACTACCTGATTCATCACGATAACCATAATAATCCGACAGAACAAGTTGCCGAAATAATTATCAATTCTGGCTGGGGCTTACAAGAATTAACCCCGGTTAAGAAGTCGATGGAAGATATATTTATTAGTCTGACCTCTAAAAAAGACCAAAACACTGAGGATTTACAATGATTTTAGACATCGCCTCCAGAGAACTGAAAACGCTGTTTTTATCACCCTTAGCCTGGTCAATATTAGCCGTTTTACAGTTTATTCTTGCCTACCTGTTTTTAACCCAAATTGAGACATTCGCCTCCTTTCAGGCACAATTAGCCAATATTGATAATGCGCCCGGGCTAACTGACATTATCGTCTTACCTTTATTTAGTAACGCCGCCATTATCTTATTATTAGTGACCCCATTACTAACCATGCGTTTAGTCAGCGAAGAAAGACGTAACAAAACCTTGGCTCTATTACTATCAGCTCCTGTAACCACTCGCGAAATTATTTTTGGTAAATATCTGGGTATTTTAGGCATGTTGATGCTGATCGTATTGCTCATTTGCCTTATGCCATTATCCCTATTGTTAGGTGGTGAACTCGATCTTGGTAAATTTGCCTGCAACATCCTAGCCTTGTCATTACTGGTTGCCGCTTTCTCATCATTAGGGCTTTATATGTCCTGCATTGCTAGCCACCCAACCATTGCTGCCATTGCAAGTTTTGGCCTACTATTGCTGCTGTGGATACTTGACTGGTCAGCCGGAGCAAAGGGAGATAGTAGTGATCTATTTCATTATTTATCAATACTTAAACATTTCCAAACTATTCAAAGTGGTCTACTCAACACACTTGATCTCAGTTATTTTCTACTATTTATCAGCACATTCCTGATTCTGAGTATGCGTAGATTAGAAAGCGATAGGCTACAAAAATGAAAATAACCCAACATATTCACCAACGACTCCGCTTAAAAAATGGGATTATTACTTTTATAATCCTCTCACTATTAATCGCTATGGCTTGGCTTAGCCACACTTATACCGCGCAAATAGACTTAACCAGTAACGCCAGTAACACACTGTCTGAAGCATCGCAAAAAGTGTTATCAACGTTACCTGACCCTATCAGCATTACGGCTTATATTAAACAACCGACATTACAAAAACAGGTTACTCAATTAGTTGATCAGTATCGTCGATTTAAACAAACCATCGAGCTTGATTTTGTCGATCCAACCAGCGTCCCAGAAAAAGCCAGAGAACTTAATATAGGTCCACAAGGGGCTATTATTGTTGGCTATCAGGGGCGTACTGAGAAAATTACCTTTTTAGATGAATCTACCTTATCAAACGCTTTATTACAGCTAGCAAACACCAATAAACGCTGGGTTACCTTTTTAAGCGGACACGGTGAACGCTCCCCCGCAGGCAAAGCCAATTTTGATTGGGGCTTATTTGGCAATGAACTAGCCGAACATAAAATAAAAGCACAAACCATCAATTTAGCTCAACTCTCTACCATCCCTGATAACTCATCATTATTGGTATTAGCGTCTCCTGCCGTGCCTTTATTGGAAGCAGAGATCAATATAATCACTGATTATATTGATCAGGGTGGTAATTTACTATTATTGACTGGCCCCGGTCATCCGCATTTAACTATTATTGAAGAACAACTCGGCATTCATAAATTTCCAGGCACCATCGTTGATAGTAGCTCGGGACTTTATGGTATTGATGACCCGACGTTTGTATTAGTCAGTGAATATAGTCGTCATCCCATCACCCGAAACTTTAGCAGCATTAGTGTATTTCCGATAGCAGCGGCCCTAGAGAGTGATGAAGAAAGCGATTTTAATACCGAAGCCATTCTAACCAGTGTATTACGCTCATGGACAGAAACCGGCGAAATATCAGGAAAAGTACGTTTTGATACCGATACAGAAGAACGCGAAGGCCCTTTAACCCTTGCTTACGCATTAACTCGAGATTTTACCGATAAAAAACAACAGCGCATTATTGTCATCGGTGATGGTGATTTTTTATCCAATGCTTTTCTAGGTAACGTAGGAAACTCTGAGCTAGGTTTCCGCCTGATCAACTGGTTAACTCATGACGATCAGTTTATCGAAATACCCACTAAAATTGCGCCTGGGAAAACGCTACAATTAACCACAACATCTATTGCAATCATTGGCAGCTGGTTTCTTCTAGGTTTACCCTTACTATTAATTATCACAGGCTTTATGATTTGGCGTAGACGTAGGCGTCGATAAAAACACAGAATACCCGGTATAGGAGCCTCTGCTCTCGGCGCGAGCTCTTTGCTACAAGGCTGACTTTTCAAAACATCATTATACTGAATGCGGGAGCTCTAACAAAACAAGGGCTAACACAATATTGTTGGGCACGCTTGAGGCTTTGCCCAACCTACAATCTTTCTAATTATCAAATGCCTGAATTACCCGAAGTTGAAACAACCTGCCGTGGCATACGCCCTCACATCGAAGGAAAAACCATTGCTGATGTCATTATTCGACAAGCGCAATTACGTTGGCCTATACCCGCTGAACTGCCAGAATTACTGCATAAATCCGTTATCAAAAGCGTTAAACGCCGCGCCAAATATGTGTTGTTAGAAACCAGCCATGCGGAAACAGTGATTTTACATTTAGGCATGTCTGGCAGTTTGCGTATCGTTAATACCGAGCAAGCAGCGGGCAAGCACGATCATGTGGATTTTGTATTTACTGATAATACTGTATTACGTTTTAATGATACACGTCGGTTTGGCTGCATTTTATGTACGTCAGAACCAATTCAACAACACAAACTCATTAATCAACTCGGCCCAGAACCCTTATCCGAGCTATTTACAGGTGACCATCTGAAGCATTTAGCTAAAAATCGAAAGGCAACGGTAAAGTCTTTTATTATGGATGGGCATAATGTAGTCGGTGTAGGCAACATCTACGCCAGCGAAGCACTCTTTATGGCGGGTATTCACCCAACAAGACAGGCGGGTAAAGTTTCTTTAAAACGCTATCAAAAATTAGCTGATTGTATAAAGCTCGTATTACAACAAGCGATAGAACAAGGTGGAACCACTTTGCGTGATTTTGTAAATGAACAGGGAAAACCCGGGTATTTCCAGCAATTATTAACAGTTTATGGCCGTGCTAATGAAGCTTGTATCCACTGTTCAACACCCATACAACAATTAAAAATTGCCCAACGCGCCAGTTATTTTTGTCCAGCCTGTCAAAAATAACTGGCCTTAGACCATTCTGCTAATATCCGGAGTGACTCATAGACTCAAAAGAGCCTATCATAACCCTTTAGCCGAACAGCTAAAGGGTTATGATGAGTATGTTATACCAATCACAATAGATTTTTATTTTAACATCCTCATCCTAGCCTTCTCGGCAATAGCTCCTCGACAACAGCTCCTGCGTTGTTCTACTACAAGCCATCCCTGGCTTTATGCATTGCTCTCTTGAATAACAAACAAAGAATAGTTCACACAAAGGCACTGAGACACGAAGAAGAGAGGTGCTTTCCTCTGTGTCTCAGTGCCTTTGTGTGAGAATAAAACAAAAACCATAATCAACTAATTTTTGTTACTTAATGATTGGTGGTCGTGGAACGACCTGATTCGCTACTTACCAACATCCATGTCGGCATCCAGCAGGAGAAGGAATAACAAACGAACTTATTGGGATTGGTATTACCCCTGATTTTGTAAATATTTATAGACAGCAATACCTACTACAACCAACACCACAACTATCCAGCCCAAAATATCCATATACTGGCGTAACTTAGACTCTAATTTTTCGCCACCTGCCGCTATTAACATAGCCACTAGAAAAAAACGCATGCCCCGCCCGACTAACGAAGCTAATACAAAGGGCAAGAAAAACATCTGTAATGCACCGGCAGCAATGGTAAATACCTTATAGGGTATGGGAGAGAATCCAGCAATAAAAATCGCCCAAAACCCCCAATCTTTAAACCAGCTCTCTGCCAGCAAGTATTTATCCCAATAATGCGTGCCTTGTAACCAAGGCGAGATAGAATCAAACATGAAAAAGCCAATACTGTAGCCTAACATACCACCCAATACTGAGAAGACTGTTGTCAGTAAAGCAAAACGGAATGCTTTTTCTGGTTGAGCCAATGCCATAGGCGCCAACATAACATCTGGCGGTATGGGGAAAAACGAGGATTCGGCGAAACTTAATGCACTCAAATACTTCACCGCATTTCGGTGTCTTGCCCATCCTAGAGCTTTATCATACATTTTTTTAAACATTCACTTTTCCTGATAAAAAAGGCACAAAACTAACAGACTCTAAAATTTCATCATCATAGCCACTCTCTGTTCGAGTAATTTTATGTAATGCTTGATTATTGACCCCACCCACTGGAATTAACATCACACCCCCTATGCTCATTTGCTCTAATAATGCATCAGGAATTTCATCTGGAGCAGCCGCAACCAGTATGCCATCATAAGGGGCATTATCAGCCCATCCCCAGCCGCCATCATTATGTTGAAAACTAATGTTTTTAAGCTTTAAATCCCATAAATGATCTTTGGCTTTTTTAAGCAATGGCGCAATCCGCTCGACAGAATAAACTTTATCAACCAAGCGTGAAATAATTGCCGTTTGATAACCACAACCTGTACCTATCTCCAATACATTGGATAACTCACCATCTTCCAACAATATTTCTATCATTTTAGCGACGATATAAGGCTGGGAGATAGTCTGGTTATAACCTATAGGTAAAGACGTGTCTTCATAGGAGCGGCTCGCCAATGCCTCATCGACAAATATATGCCTTGGTGTATCAGCCATTACACTTAGCACCTTCAGATTACTTATCCCTTGATCTTTTAAACGGTTCACCATTCTGTCGCGAGTTCTTTGCGATGTCATGCCTATCCCTTGCATTCTTTGACTCACGTCTCATCCCTCTGTGTTAACCACTGTTCAATGTCATTCATTCGGTCATATCGTGTTAAATCTAGTTGTAATGGTGTAACAGAAACATAACCCATCTTAATTGCATAAAAATCTGTTCCAGGCCCTGCATCCTGCTCACTACCTGGAGGCCCTACCCAATAAATCTCTCGTCCCCTTGGGTCGGAGGATTTAATCACCGGTTCAGCTTTGTGTCTTTGCCCTAAGCGTGTTGATTGATAACCTTTTAAGTCAGAAAGAGCCACATCAGGCACATTTACATTTAACAAGGTATCTTTAGGTAGTGGATTTTTTACAATATTTTTTAATAAAACAGATGCTACATGTGCAGCAGTTTCAAAGTGCTGAGGATTACTCCCTGTTAATGAAATAGCAACCGCAGGCAAACCTAAAAACCGTCCTTCTGTCGCCGCCGCCACCGTACCTGAATACAGCACATCATCCCCTAAATTTGCGCCATGATTAATGCCCGCAAACACCATATCTGGTTCTTTTTCTAACAGTCCTGTAACAGCCAAATGCACACAGTCTGTCGGTGTACCATCGACACGGATAAAACCATTTTCAGAGTGTTGCGCTCTTAATGGCATTTCCAGCGTTAATGAATTACTGGCTGCACTACGATTTTTATCCGGTGCGACAACGGATATATCAGCATATTTAGCCAAATATTCTGCCAAAATGCACAGTCCAGTTGCCAAATACCCATCATCATTACTTAATAGAATGTGCATATAAAACCTAAAAACCTCATTTGAACGTTAGTAATCATGTCTTAATCATATGTTGACTAATAGCCTCAGCTAAATCCATACACAATTTAGATTTTTAAGTCAAAACGCTATAAAATCAAACATCTTAGCAAAAAATACAAACCGCATTCAGTTATCGTGACAAAAAAAACACTTTCAGCAGAAGATTCTGCTTTATTCAGACAATCTATCGGCAAAGTTAAAGCCATTGAAAGCGATACAGCAATATTAACATCGCATAACAAACCCAAGCCTTACCCTCAAGAGAAACCGTTAGTAATCCAAAGCAGTTTTGAAAATACTTTGGATAACGGTATTGAAAAACTGTTTCAAGAAGACAGCCTTAGCTTTCTTGCTCCCGGTTTACAAAAAAATGTCTTAAAAAAACTGCGTAAAGGTTTTTTTGGCCTTGATGCTTCAATTGATTTACATGGTTTGACCAGTCAAGAAGCCAAACATCAATTATCGCGTTTTTTACATTTTAGTGTGGAAGATGGTAACCGTTGCGTGCATATCGTTCACGGTAAAGGTTATCGCTCATCCAATAATCAACCGGTATTAAAAAATGATATTAATGTCTGGTTGCGTCAACACAAAGATGTACAAGCCTTCTGCTCCACCCCACCTAAATCGGGCGGTACAGGTGCGGTATTTGTGTTATTAAAATTGTCCGAAAAATATGACAATGAGGAAGACACCGAGTACTAAGCGATAATAGACAAAGGGAATCATCCCTACCTTACCCAGTAACTTTAAAAACCAACCAATGGAAAGATAAGCCACAACAGCCGATACCAACACACCAATAAAAATCATATCCCACATCACTGGATCGGTACTTTTATAAAGCTCTAAGGCTTTTACCATCCCCGCTAAAGCGATAACAGGTATCGACAATAAAAAAGAAAAACGAGCCGCATGCTTACGTTTTAGGCCTGTCATTAACCCCGCTGTAATAGTAATCCCTGAGCGTGAAGTACCCGGAATAAGTGCAACAGCCTGAAACAAGCCAATGATCACTGCATCAAGCAAGGTAATAGTAGAACGTTGCTCTTTTGCCTGTTTTTCTGCTGACCAAAGTAACAAAGCAAATAAAATAGTTGCTCCAGCAATAATCAGAGGCGACCTTAGAACTGTTTCCACCACATGAGGTAATGTGATTCCCACTAAGCCAACAGGTATAGTGCCTAAAATCACATACCATCCGAGTTTAGCCTCCTCGTTCATACCCTTCCCTACAATTGAGCCGACCCAAGCTCTAATAATCCATATCAAATCTTTACGATAAAATACCACCACAGCCGATAATGTACCGACATGAACCGCTACATCAAATGCTAAACCTTGATCTTCCCAGCCTACCAAGACAGGCAATAAAATCAAATGAGCTGAGCTGGAAATGGGTAAAAACTCGGTTAAGCCTTGTAACAAAGCAAGAGCAATCGCTTGGATAATATCCATATTGTATTTGTACTGTAAAAAGGAATAAAAAAAGGGGGGAAATAACTATAAAAATAATGCTTATTCTACCTTACCGTCTATTTGTTTGGTAACAAGAATTGAATAACATTCATGACCTTAGCAAAGGTTATTTATACACAAGATACTTTTACAGTTGTAAATACTTATCTCTAAGTCATTGATTCTTTAAAAACCACACAACAAAAACATAAGCTATTGATTATAAACAAAAACACTACTTGTCCAAAAAAACCACAATTTAACATCTCACCACGAAACAACTATTACCCAGGCAGTTACCAATTAATTACTAACAGAGTTATCCACAGACTTTGTGGACAAACTCAATAAGTACTTAATTTACTGATGCATTATGGGACATCGCCCCTTCAAACAACAAAAACGTCCCTTCAGCATACCTAGATTTTATTACCTGCTCTTGATCTATAATTTTTATAGTAACACCTGGAAATGCTTCTTTTTGAGCAATTATTTTACCTAATCGTGTTTTTTCCAAAAAAGCTTCCATGTTATCTTTTTGCACAATCAAATCATTTGTTATGGCCTTAATCTCTTCTGTTTCTTTTTTTGTTTCTTCTAATGCTTTCTTTGCTTCTTCAGTCCGTTTTTTTGATAAACCGACCATTAACCCCAACATACTTACCAGTAATTCATTATTTGTGACGATTTCTTTTTTTAATTTTTCATACTGTTCTAACAAACCAGCAGCACAAGAAATCTCAACATGTGTTGCTGCACAACCAGACGATCCGAGTACTTCTGCCCTGATAATTGAACCAGCCAACACATGTCCACCTACGATACCGCTTTTATCCTGCTGTCGATTTCCGACAATAACTTGATGTCCTGCCTTTACTTCGCAATTAGAAAGTCGAGATTTAACTAATACATCACCATTCACATTAACCTCAACACTCTCCAAAAAGCCTGCTGACAAATTACCTTTACAGTTTATTTGCATACCACCTTCTGTTAGCAATGTTTCAGCCCGCCCTATTGCCCCTAATTTAATATCCACATTTCCACCTGCATCAATACAGGCATTCTCCACCGTATCAAAAATTTGCACATCGCCTGAGACCGTAATCTTCGTTCCTGAAGCAACATCACCTTTAACGACCAAAGAACCATCAAAATCAATATGCCCGGTATGCACATTAACGTTTTTTACGACATGAAGGCTATCAACATTAACCCCTTTATCCACAATAATAGGCTGCCCCTTTATAGCAGAAATCAACAGATCAGGATCAGAAGAACTTACCATGGCACCTTTACATTTTTTAAAATTAAGCGCCTTACCAATTCTTGCCGGTAATTCCTGACCAGTAACACTTCTTCCATTTTTTGACTTTGTAGGAGGATACTTCCTCATCAACTGACTGCCTTCTTCTATACTTAAGATTTCCCCCTGATCATAATAATCCAGAGAACCGTCATCACGCTGATTAGGTTTACGATCAGTAATATCACCTAACAAACATTCAAATTGCGTATCCAATCCATGTTCCGGCTTTTTGCCTTTAGCAACAACAACCTCAACCACCTCGCCAGGTTCGACGATTCGAGACTTTCTAATCAGACCAACAATCCTTTTTTTATTGACCAACTGAAAATCAATCCCCTTATCCTTTAAAGCATCAATAACCACCTCAGTATTGGCAACCTGTCCACCTTTGGCTGCTGTTATTCGTAAACTAGCAGACAGCGTATCACTTGATACAACTGCTTCAATCTTGGCATCAACTTTTTGCCCCACCATCACCCTTCCAGGCTGATTAGTTTCTATTAGTTCCGCTATTTTTTTCTGCGTTGGCTGTGCAACACTCAACCCTGAGTAT
>WTAG01000331.1 GCA_013139755.1 Methylomarinum sp.
TATTTACATGATTCAATCTATTATCTTGATAAACCCCCTTCAAATTTGGTGACCAACTAAATAAAGTGCCTTTAGGAATAAGCTCATCATCATAATGCTTCTGTACCATGCTTGTTCTATTCAAAGATACACTATTTACATCATATTCTTTACTTGCATCTACTGAACATGCATTTAATACAATAGAGGCAAGGCTTAATAAAATAATTTTTTTCATTGATATATTTTATGAGGTAAATAATGGAAAGAATTCTAAATAAAGATTGATTATATACTTCATTAATGACAAGAAAAATTAAATAATCTAGACTTATACGTCACACGGTCACGGATGCGGTTTTCTATCGGTCGATTTTTGCCGATAGGCAGCGTTGCTAAAACAGTTGCGTAGCTTGCTATGCGCCTGTTTCAGCGCCTTGCTATCAACAAAAATCAACTCGCTATAAAATCCGCATCCGTAACCGCGCGAAGTATAACTAAATACTTTTTTTATAAAAAAACAATTATGACCATTATAAAAAATTTAATTTTCATTATTTTGATAGCTTTTCTTATCACTAGTTGCGATTTACTGAGCATTAAAAAGCAACAAGAAAAAGCAGCTGAATTTTGTCAACTAGCTGGGACTATAGCCACTGAGCAACCGAATAAAAGCAACCTAATAGTTGTTTTGCTTCGACATAAATCTGGCTCTATAAAAGACAAAAACAATTGGACCCTGGTTGATCACTATGTGCTAGAAAAAACTGGAAAATGGTTTTTTCATTCCCTCCCAGGCACCTATTTTTTAACAGCCTTTCAAGATATCAATAATAATAAAATTTTTGAACGTAATGAGCCTGCTATTCCACTTGATATCAAGAAAAAATTCAATTGTGCTCCAAACGAACATAAATCAGGTATTAATTTAGTTATACCTCATCAAGGACGGATTCCTGGTGATGCTCCAGTAGATATATCAACCCTACAAGCTCGCTCAAAAGCAGAACAATTGAATGTTTCATTAGGGCAAGCCTTAGCTATTGGAGAAGTAATCAGTCTTGAAGATCAAAGGTTTTCACACGAAAATGCCCGTAAAGGTTTATGGAAACCATTCGATTTTATTTGGGAATCCAAACCTGGTATTTATTTTCTACAACCTTACGACAAAAATAAAATCCCCGTACTTTTCATTCATGGTATCAATGGAACACCAATTGAATTTAATTCTTTAATTAAGAACCTAGATCAGTCTCGTTTCCAACCATGGGTCGCATATTACCCTTCAGGTAGTAAACTGAATAATATAGCAACACACCTCAATCGAACAATCAATCAACTAAAAGCTCATCATCATTTTCAAAATCTATTTATAGTTGCTCATAGTATGGGAGGACTAGTAGCCCGAGGTATGATTTTGGAGAACAGCAAAACCTTTCAGGAAAAGCTATATTCTTTATTCATCTCCATTTCAACACCTTGGAGCGGACATGCTGCTGCTCAGTTAGCTAAACATGCACCAGCTGCCGTTTACTCCTGGTTAGACATTACTCCTGGCAGTGAATTTTTAACTCAGCTATTTTATAAAGAATCTCGCATTCGTCATTTACCAACACACACATCTCATCATTTGATATTCACATATTTATCCGGTAAGTCTGATGACGGTACGGTCAGCATAGAGAGCCAGCTACGACCAGAAGCACAAGAAGATGCTGAGCATATTTATGGTTTTTTGCAATCTCATAGTGGAGTTCTAGAACACACAGAAACATCAAAACTGATAAATCAAATTCTTTATGATGCCAATAACGAGTAGATTTAAATCAATAGCAGCTGAAGACAGCCAAACATTATTGTAATCAATTTAAGTATGCGTATAACTGAAGCATCTTCTGAAATGGTTTAATAAAGCAGGACACTTCTAAAGACACATTTATAATGTCATTAGAGGTGAATATGAGTAAAAAAAGCAAACAAAAAAGGACGGCGTATAATCTTGAGTTTAAACAAGATGCAGCCAAGTTAGTCATTGATAAAGGATATACCCATCAACAAACTGCTGATAACTTAGGTGTCTCTTTAAGTGCCATTCGTCGCTGGGTTAAAGAGGAAGAAGGAGCAAGTGTTGAAATAAAATCAATTCCAAGTTTATCTGATCAAGCAGAATTAATGAGATTACGTCTACCGCTCCTTTACCGGCATCGCCAGCAGCACCTAATACACCTGGAGCAGACGTAGATGAAGTTACAACCTTGGGAGGATTTATAGGATCAAAGCTTGTGTGTTTTTTTGCCCAGCCTTAACATGAAAATTTATCCTTCTCAATTTGCTATTCACTTTGATCTTTTGCTGGAAAACAATAGAGTTCTGCGAAAGCAGTTGCTCTAACGTTTAATAACAGGGGGGGATAATAATTAATAATGTTTTACGCTTTGTCATAAATATTCTCCTGACATTAAATTGATTTAAGCTGAATCCATAACACTACTCTATGAATTCAGCTTCAACTTTAGAATATATTACCTAGAACAGGTAACTAAGAGGCTGTCTGGCTAAAAATAAATTATTTTGCGGCTTTATTAGCAGGAATCCAGCCTTGTCGAGCAAACACGCGAGAAAGTTCTTTGGTAATTTCATCAGCTGTTCTTTTTGCAGCACCTTCCATACTCTCAGGACTAACCTCTTGCCCGATATTCAAACCACCAGAGACTGCAGCGGAAACGGCCATACTACCGCCTATTGCTCCACCAATTAAAGGAACAGCCATACCTGGCAATTTACCACCTGCCGCTTTAAATTCAGCATCTCCTATATGATGCAAACCAGTAGAAGTTACCTGGTAGGCCAGCACATGTGTTTTTAACTCGTTAGCACCCGCCCCAAATCCAATGAGCATGCGTTTCATCCGACTACCCTCATCAATAGAGAAAAATTCTCCCTTAAGGATTAGATCATTAATTCGTGCAGGTCTTAGTGAATTGGCACGTTCTGCAGGCATGCCAAGTGCAAGAATATCTTTTACCAAATGACTCGCAACAAGGTTGCCAAGTTTAAGACCCAACGCTCTTTGCTTAGCCGTTTGAGGTGTTGTGCGCTGTTTTACATAAGGACTAATGACCGAACCAACATCGATTTGATCGGCTGATGCTACAAAATCATACACAAGAATTCGCCCGGGTTTTGATAGCGGTCTATTGGCAATATTTCTCTTTGTTGTCATATCTGAGGATGCACAACCGCTAACAATAGTCATAATGACCAAAGCTGCAAAAAAAACACGTGGATAGTTTATTGATAAGTTCATGATTCACCTCTTAATTATAAAAAAATTAAAACGTTGATTAATTACAGTTTAAACTTATTGGGTTACGTTAGGGTGCTAAACTTAAAAAGTTAACCCAATCTACAGATAACTCTTAATACCGATAAAGACAACATTCTCGAAGTTCTAGGAGGCTACCCGAGAATAGAAATCGACCTATTTCTGCTCCATACAAAATCTGCATTTCCACCACCCATGGTGATCAGATGCTATCGCCAAGGCTACATGGACCTATTCACGCCATATATTGATATAGCCACACAGATACAACCTTGGAATTTAAGTATACACTGAGACCTTTGCACAAAGAGGTATATATCCCCCGTTGAACCAATAGTCAATTTTTTTAAATTTATTGCTCTTTAAAGGAGCAATATTCTCTGAAAAAACACGGTTATTCATCTGTT
>WTAG01000533.1 GCA_013139755.1 Methylomarinum sp.
AGCGACTGATAAAACATTCCATATCAGCAATGTGGGCAGAGCAAGCCTGCATAAATGACAGTTCTGATGCTTGTTTACAAAGTTGAGTCATCACTTGTTCAGCAGCAGGGCCTTGTAAAGCGAATAAGGCCCGGTCTTGAAGGATTTCAATAGTACATCGATTAGATAAATGATGTTTTAGATGGGCAAAGTCTTTTTCTTTACAGGCGGCGTTAACAACAACAAGAAACCCGGACGCCATGCGAGTAACGATAATGTCATCAATAATCCCGCCATTTTCATTAGTTAAAACCGTATAACGTTGTTGTTCTGTTTTTAGTCCGCTGATGTTACTGGGCACTAGCGTTTCAAGTTCTTCTGCGACTGATTCGCCAGTAATGAGATATTGACCCATATGTGAAATATCAAAAAAACCAGCCTGTTCACGGCAATGTAAATGCTCCTGGATGATGCCAGCTCCATATTGCACAGGCATTTCATAACCAGCAAAAGGCACCATTTTGGCACCTAAGTTAAGCTGAAGCTTGTAAAGCGGTGTTCTTTTTAATTCGGACATAAGTATCCAAGTAAGCTTGATTTAACCTTTAAAGAAAATCCTATTGTGTAGGTATTTCCAATATTGGCAAGCACATTAAATGAATTTTCATTATGCCACTTTTTTTCGGTAAATCAATCTAACGTGGCTGCTTATTCAGTGGTTCATGTTATCAATGTTAAAGCTGGGTGATTTGTTGCAAGATATGATATTGAGCGAAAGGTAATCACCAAGAAATGAATTGTTGTGGGGTGATAATAAATTGGTCTGTAGATGTGTCATGTTTTATCAAATCATTTCATTATTCAGTTTGGTGTTGGAATGTCAGCGTACAATGTAGTATTTATTAAAATGACTAGCGTGTACGATTTGCGAGTTTAGATAAATTTAAGTGACTAGATTATAAGTGAGCAGACATATCATTGAATGAAAAAATCAAAGAAGCGATTGAAGCATTCGAAAAAGCCCTAGACCGAAGAAATAAGGGTGTAGAGGATGAATGGTGAAAAGCGCAAAACCATATCATTATCCTATGATTTTATTTTGGTATTAAGTTCTACAAAGATTTTTTTTCTGGTTCCAGTGCGTGGGAACTAGGAAAAGATCTAAAACTGATGCGAAACAGTAATTTGACGTTAAGTATTCAAATCGCAGAAAATCATATCGCTGCAATAACCGCTATAATTTAATCTTTAAAATATCCAGTGATGGGCTAATTGCATGAGAATACAAGAACTTTCGGTTTCAGAGCGCATTGTCTTGGCTGAGAAATTATGGGACAGTATTATCGAAGAGGGCACTCCTATTGAGTTGCCAGAAAAACAGAAACTAGAACTTGATTCTAGATTACAGGCTTTTTTCGATGATCAAGATGTTGGCTCTTCATGGTCAGAGGTTAAAGGTCGAATTATTGGTAATGCATGAAATATTCTTTGACTGTTCGGAAAGAAGCCGAATTCGATATTAATAGTGTCTTTGAGTATTATGAAAATCAACGGTTGGGATTAGGTCATGATTTCCTACTTTGTATAGAAGAGGGGCTATCAAAAATAGAACGAAACCCATCATATTATAAAATAATTTATCAAGAGCTTTAGGCGCATTGCTGTTCGTCGATTCCCTTACCGCATTTTCTATCTAATTCAAGGCAAACACGTAATTGTCATTGCAGTATTCCATGCAAGAAGAGACCCTCAATCATGGGAAGCATGCACATGACAATCAGCTTTCTCATTGCTCCTGTGTGGGAATGCAGAGTGTACTGACATCCATGCTCTGGTAAGAATTACTTTTGTTGCTTAGGTTCTCCACATTGGTCTAATGATTTCTCGTTGATAGTATTACAAAGTTTGGAATGTTCAGCTTTTAACTGACTGTCTCAGGAGCGATGAAAGATGTTATTACCAGATTTTGGGTGAAGCAAGCTCAGTAGTGTTGCCAGTATAATCTGTAAGGCAACACTGCAAGCAAAGGCCAGTGCTAGTCCGATAATGATTGCTTCTGAATTTAACGGCAAACTCAAAGAATAGTTTTTTAATACTTCATTTGCTATATCGAAATTAAGCTGATTAAGTAGATGCCATAAGCGTTCTATTAGCGGCTTATTTTGCAGTGCATTTAGTTGTTGTTGTAAATAATCACTGCGTTCAATTAAACTCGTAATTATTTTAGCTTCGGCTCTGATCGCTGCAACCGCGTTATTTTGATGCGCTGCCAGTAACTGATCCATATTACCGAGATAATACCGATTGGCAATGTCTTGGTATTGTTGTAGCTGGTTGTGCGATTCCTGATAGTGGGCATCAAGACTTTGCTGGTATTGAATGGCAAAGTTAGGTAGCTGAATTCCCATGAGTAAAACGCAGGCAAAAATAAGTTTATCCAGCAGGTTTTTCAGGGTTTGGGTTATAAACATGAGTTAGTACCGAGTAGGTATTTATTAATTGGACTCTGATAGAGCAAAAAAAGTCA
>WTAG01000677.1 GCA_013139755.1 Methylomarinum sp.
GGTGAGAGAGTAGGGATTGATACTGCCAAACAAGACCCCTTGGACTTTGTTTTATGGAAAATGGTTAAACCGGATGAGCCTTCATGGGATTCGCCATGGGGTAAAGGCAGACCGGGGTGGCATATTGAATGTTCTGCCATGTCGACTTGTTGTTTGGGGAATCATTTTGATATTCATGGCGGGGGAATGGATCTGCAATTTCCGCATCATGAGAATGAGATTGCCCAGACTGAAGGTGCAACCGGTGAGAAATTTGTTAATTTATGGATGCATAATGACTTTGTCAGAGTTGATGAAGAAAAAATGTCCAAATCATTAGGTAATTTTTTCACAGTCAGGGATGTTTTGAAAAAATATGATCCTGAGGTCGTACGTTTTTTTGTATTAACTAGTCATTATCGTAGTCCATTGAACTATTCCGATAAACAGTTAGATGATGCTGTTTCGGCCCTAACACGGCTATATACGGCTTTGCGTGGTGTAAATGTAGTTGAGGGTGGTCCTGTTGATGCTGATTATGAGCAGCGCTTTAAAGAAGCTATGGATGATGATTTTAATACCCCTGTTGCTTTGTCTGTTCTATTTGATTGTGCGCGTGAATTAAATAAGATCAAAGAAGTTGATGCTGATAAATCAGTTGTATTAGCGCTAACATTGAAATCATTAGCTGGTTTTCTGGGTCTTCTACAAAGAGATTCTGCTAAAGCTCTGAAGGAGGGATTTCGGTATATTAAGGCAAGTGGGAGTTCTGTGATTGATATATCAGCAAGTGCAGAAGGTAGCGTTATGTTGTCTGATGGTAAAATAGAGCAACAGGTTAATGCTCGTCTTGAAGCTAAACAAAATAAAGACTGGGCAGCGGCTGATCAAATTCGTGACGAATTAAAAGCACAGGGTGTAGTGTTGGAAGACGTGCAGGGTGGAACAAACTGGCGACGTGAGTAAAAAAAACTTATGGGTTGTGAGGTAAAACCAGTGCAACCCTTTATGGATATTATTTAGAGAAAAAGATGAGTGAAATAAAAGAAAAGTCTGTTGAGTTGTTTTTAGATGAATTGGCCGGTAGGCAAGCAACGCCAGGTGGCGGAAGTGCAGCAGCAGTAATGGGTGCGCAATCTGCTGCATTAATAAGTATGGTTTGTAATTTAACTATCGGCAAACCTAAATATGCTGAAGTTGAAGATGATATGCAGCTTTTGTTAAGCCAAGCAGAAGCCTTACGCACAGAATTAACGGGCATGATTAAAGCTGATGTTGATGTGTTTGATAAATTAATGGCTACATACGGTTTACCTAAAGAAACTGATGAAGAGAAGGCAGCCAGAAGTACCCAAATACAAGAAGTTTTAAAAGAGGCGACTATAGTGCCTTTAGACTGTGCTAAAGCCTGTGCTAAAGCTATTAGGTTAAGTCGTGTTGCTGCTGAAAAAGGTAATACAGGTGTTATCAGTGATGCGGGTGTGGCTGTGATGGCAGGATATAGTGCGTTAAAAAGTGCTGCATTAAATGTCTATATCAATGCAGGAAGTATTAAAGATAAAACCTTTGCTGATGAAAAGTTAGCAGAACTTGAGCAAGTTATGAATGGTGCTGAAGCGGAAACAGAAGCGGTTTACCAAATAGTTAAGGATAAATTGTAAAAAGGGGTTGACGGATAATTAGTGCCCCCCTATAATACTAATTCTTCGCAGTGAGGCAGTCAACGCAGCTTCATTTCAATAGAAGGTTTAGTTCGGGGTATAGCGCAGTTTGGTAGCGCGCCTGCTTTGGGAGCAGGATGTCGGGGGTTCGAATCCCTCTACCCCGACCAAAATTGCGCTTGTAGCTCAGCTGGATAGAGCATCGGCCTTCTAAGCCGAGGGTCACAGGTTCGACTCCTGTCAAGCGCACCATTACTTGTCAGAATACATCATTATGGTGGGTGTAGCTCAGTTGGTAGAGTCCCGGATTGTGATTCCGGTTGTCGCGGGTTCAAGCCCCGTCATCCACCCCAATGATCCCTTATAAAACATTAAGTTAGCTATTCATGCTAAGTTGTTTTCAAGCTTCAGTTCTCTGTTTAAATAACCTTTTTCATTGTTAGTTTTGTCGGTTATCTGCTAATAACCTAGCATCTTATGTAAATTCCATCAAGCTTTGAATGTGTGACTAGGTGTGACAGATTTGTAAAAGCTGTAATCTGTTTTAAGCCCTGTATCGCCGTTAAGCATGTTTGACTATTGCTGAGTCTTCCTTGACTGGTAGTGAACTTCAGAGGCAGCCAGAAAAAGTCAATCAACTAAACTTTAAAGTCTCTATTCATTCGGTAAATGAATGATGAGAAGGGTTGTTATTGCCTTTTAAAAAGTTGATGGTCTATCCCTGAGATTGAATGGGGGCTAGTTAGGAAAATAGGTAATACCAATAAATACTTATGCCAATAACGCCCATTTCCGAGTGCATAATGTCTGGATATTGTTAGGACACTCAACAAATTTATTCTATGCCTCACAGCAGACTTCCACTATATGCTTATAATCTTTATAGCACCGGTTTGCCAAGTCTCGTTGTCGTAACTGTTGCCAAACTTGTTCCACCGGGTTTAGTTCTGGCGAATAAGGAGGTAACGGCACAATTGATATGTTTTTAGGCATTTCGAGCTTCCCTGTTAAATGCCATGCCGCCTTATCAACAATTAAGACAGCATGCTTGTCTTCTGTCACTGAACTGGATATTACATCAAGATGGTATTGCATGCCTTTAGTATTTGCTTTGGGCGTAACAATGCCGGCAGCTTTGCCATTAGCAGGACATACAGCACCAAATAAATAGGCTGCGTTAAACTGCTGTTGTCGAATAATGCGAGGGCGTGTGTCTTTATTCGCCCAAATACGAGTCACCGTTCCTCGCTATCCTACCCGTGCTTCATATTGAAACCAAACCTCAACATCCTTTCTATCAACATCAACCGGAATTAGTGATATTTTTAGCTGAGATTAAGATATTTCACCATCTTTTAATGCCTGTAGTGTTTCATCTAAATCATATTGAACCTCTTCAATAGCCTCTAAAATAACTTGAGGCGCATGGGACTGTAGAGCGATATTTTTGATTAAGATAAATGAATTTTTCATAATAGCTAGGTTGCGAACCGATTCCCAGCTGGTCGCTTCATCAATATGAAAAAGGAGTTTGGCTGCATTATCAAAATTATAATTTTCAACTACAGACTCGCGTAGCAAAGACCATGAGCCTTGAAGGTCTGATAAAACAGTCTGGTGATAATGCGTCGGCTCTGTAATAAAAGTCATTTAAAATAGCTGAGTGTTAAATAATTTAAAATGCTAACAGTTGCAGGCTATATTGACCATTCAAAGATGGAGTGTGGGGGAGCTATATGGGGCTGATAATGCAAGCAGTTTTGATGTCGATTTTGCATTGAAAACAATAAATACCTTAGCAGCAATAATTGAAGAAAACATTAAAATAATGTATTGATAAGAAAGCCGACTGTTAGCATTATATTAAAAAATAATAGTTACCAGTGTTGTAAAAAAGCACTGACTGGTTTTAATAAAACAGCTACTATCAATGAATCGAATAATGACTACTGGGAGTAATAGATGATATGTGATTACAGTAAAGTTTTAAACTATGCGAAAGACGGTGAATGGGATATTGCTCATCAGCTAATTCAATCACATTCAGATAAGACGTCGTGCCTTATACACGGCTATTTGCATAGAATAGAAGGTGATTTATCTAATGCAAATTATTGGTATGCACGTGCAGAATCGATGATGCCAGATAATACACTTGAAGAAGAGTTGAATCGGCTTTATCTACTTGTGAATAACCTCAGTGAATCGCAATGACCCTTTTGTTTATGTGACCTTAATTGTTAAGGAGCCTCTGATCAAGTCATAAACTCATACCTTATGCTCAGAATATCCAGCTTCTGCGTTAAAAATCTTCGCAATAGCCTGCTATTACGTGAGATTTTTGCCTTGAGTCTAAATATTCTGAGCATAATTTACTTCGCCCAGACTTAATCAGAGGTTTCTTAAGTAATTCCAAAGCTCTTTTATCTGCTCCAGAAGGTAATGAAGATGATGAATTTATCCAGACATTAATATCTTGCCACAAAATAGAAGCCTGAAGATCACGTAATAACATATGGTAACCGTTTTCATAAAAAGCAATAAGAGGGTGATTGGATTTGTCAGTGGTTAGGTTATGAAGAAATTGGTAAGTTGGTTCTTTGGGAATAATCTCATCTTTCTCACCATAAAGTATTAGGGTGTTTGTTGAAATACGATTAGCACTGGAAAAGGCGTGATCCATTAAATCGGTCAATCCACTAATCGATTCAACACGTGTTTCTTTTATAACAAGAGGGTCTTGGCCTAAAGCAATCAACATATCAATATTATCAGAAGGTTTAATATCTAAATCACTAACTGTCAAAGTCATCCATGGAACCGTATGAGACAAAGTCCATAGCAATACATTTTGATACCAAGGCATAGTCTCTCTTGCCCACACAGCTGGAGCGACTAAAATAACGCCATCAACGGGTAATGCTGAAGATTGGGTTACAGTAGAAATAACAATAGCACCTCCCATACTTTCACCTAATAGAAAAACGGGAATAGTTGGATGCTTATCTTTTACTAATCGAATAAAACAGGCTAAATCAGAGCTGTAAGTATCAATGCCTGCCCATAGCCCTCGGTTTTTGGTTCTGCCAAAACCACGTTGATCATAAGCATAAGATAGTGTGTTATGTTGGCTGAAATAATTGCCTGTTTGCTGGAAAAAATTGCTGTAATCATTAAAGCCATGAATAGCAATAATGATGGATTTAATGCCCTGTTCAGACGGTTTCCATGATTTTAATGGTAACTCCGTTCCATCGGGGGTAATAAACAAATTATTTACAATTTGACCGTTTGAAACAGCAATACCCGCAGGGTGGATGTTCGGAGTGCAGCCTGTTATTAACTGAATTAGCAATAGAGCTAGTAACAGTCGGTTAACCTCTTTGAATAAAGATTTTCTAATCATTATTTACTATAACTCTTAACAACTACCTGTAGGTAGAATGTAAACAATCAACTCCATTTTATACTGAAATGACCACCCTCTATTATTACCATAAAGATTTTTAGGATGAGCGCTGGAAAAAACATAATATTTCAGACTGGCGTATTTTTCAATATGCCAAGGGTGCATCCACTATGAAGCAATATCGTCAGTTTGAAGCGAAAATAAACCTTCAAGAATCAGGACTATTTTTGGGATCACCTTTTTCTGCCTTTATTGAGAT
>WTAG01000144.1 GCA_013139755.1 Methylomarinum sp.
GGTTGAAACCGTTTTAAAGTAACAAGGATTATTATGACAGCGTATAAAGAACTACTTCTATTAAGACACGGCAAATCCGATTGGAATACTGACTCTACTGATTTTTATCGTCCATTAAATAAACGAGCGCAACGTAATGCCTTGCAAATGGGGGAATGGTTAGTTGATCAAAAATTGATACCTGATTTAATTATTAGTTCACCAGCAACTCGAGCACTGTCAACAGCTGAGATAGTCGGCGAGACAATGGGGTTATCCGTAGATTCTATTCAAACAGAAAAATCCATTTATGAAGCGAGCGTATCTGATTTACTTCAGGTTTTGTCGTATACCCCAGATTTAGTGCAACGGCTTTTATTGGTCGGACATAACCCCAGTTTTGAATATTTAGTTCATAATCTAGCGCCGAATGCCCCACCAGCTGAAAATGGAAATCTTATGCCGACAGCGGCCTTGGCTTATTTTCAACTGGATTCACAGTGGTCTACTTTAATAGGTGATGCCTGGATTCAGCGTCCTAAAGATTTGCCAGAATAGCAAACTTACCACTCATTCATACCCCAGCTGTTTTTCAAGAGTGGAGATTGATAATTTAACTTCATCCAAGTATGCCTTCCAGCTTTCCACCTCTCCTCTATCAACCTGTGTCGTATCAAGCTCGTTCAATGCATCAGTTAACTTACTAACTTTGCTCATCGCAGATTTATGCTGCTTTTTTATGACTACAGCTTTTTCATCGTCTGATGGTTCACTATCTTCAACAGGTTCTGCGGACGCTTTAACTGCCTCTTTAATCGTACTTGTAGTAATAGACTTATCTTCCGCTTTCGCTTCCACGACCACCTTATCAAGAATAGCTAGTCGTTCTCCTTTGGGGGCTTTTGCTAAAGCCAGTAATTGAGGCGTACCCATTTCTGATAAATCAGAAGCTGAGACTGTGGATTTGGTCGTTGTAATGACAAAATTATCAGAAGTATCTTTTATATCATCACCCTCACCTTCTTTCTCAAAACCGACTGAATCAACTGAAGTAGCAATGATTTCAATTACATCATTCCTTTCTGTAATATCAGATGTATCAGACTGTTTAATATTACTTTCTACGCCAGTTAATAACTCTTGCTGAACTTCCCCCGCTAAAGCCAGTTCATTAAGTCTGGATTTTTTCAGATTAAGAGCACTTTCTCCCCATGCATAATAAGAGTCAAAACCAAGCATGGTATATGCTTTGGTATCCCTCATTTTATGACAGGCAAGAATGACCTTGTCTTGCCCCAGCTTCATTTGATTAAGCCCCTCTATTGCTTGTTGCTCTAGTACTTTGGCTCTTTCTACGGAAGGTGCATGGTTAATTACTTCATTGCTCATTTAGGTTTTATAGAGTTGGTTATAGATGATGTAAAGTAAGTATTATAATATAGTCCAATCTCTTTACCGTACCCCTAAAACCTAGCCTTCTATTAATGAACACTATCACGAAAGTGCTTACGGGTATTGTCAGCCGTGTCACTTACCATAATGCAGCTATTGGAAGATTGACCCGAGCTAAAGGTTTAGCTGTTTTTGTGGGTACTCGTAAGGCACTATCTATGTGCCATTCGACAACAGGGTATTAGTCAAAGGCAGACTTCTTTAGAAGCATTACTGAAATAATATTGTTCAACTAAAAATGTGAGTTAAAAAAATGAGTTTAAAGACAAGTATAGTAAAATCAGTCATAAAATGGACACCCAGAAAGTTGATTTCATGGGTAGCAAACATAGTACTTAAAGATATTGCTGAGTTAACCAGTTTAAGTTTTGACCTTGAAGCACGAACCGCATATATACAAATTCAACTGGTAGGTGAATCAGAAACCATTGAGGTTTGGGTTGATGGATTTGCTATCATTCCTGATGAAGACTCATACAAATTTGTAATTGAAAAAGCGAATTCAAACCGTCTCTGGTTAGATAATATACTTTCCCGTATTGTAAGAAAAACATGGAAAATTCCTGATACACCTCAGATGACACCACACATCGAGTTTATCGCTGAGCTTCTTAAAGCAGATAGTGCCGCTTAACAGATGATTAATTTGAATAGTTCTGCCTTCTCCACTGGTTCTTTATGAACGACTCTAAACCCGTCCCTCAAATTAAAGGTCATTGGCTATTAGGAAATTTACGCCAATTTAAAGCCAACCCCTTTAAATCGCTTTGTGCTTGGCATCGTGAACAGGGTGACTTAGTTGCTTTTAAATTAGCAGGCCGGCAATACTATCTCATTAGTCACTCCAAGTGGGTTGAACACACATTAATCAAGCACAGTGATGTTTTTATCAAAATGTATGACCCTTTAAAACCCAAAGGGCTTGCCTTAATTTTAGGTAATGGCTTGGTAACCAGCCAAGGTAATTTATGGCGCAGGCAAAGACGTTTGATGCAACCTGTTTTTCAACGCAGTAACCTTGCCTCTATGATGCCGAAAATGGTAACTGCTGGCGAGAATATGTTAACTCGCTGGCAGCAGTTAGACGATGAAGCTAACGTTAATTTGTCTGATGAAATGATGCGCCTGACATTAGAAGTTATTACTCAAACCATGTTTAGCAGTAGCGTGCTTGATAACATTGATAGTATTGCTCCTGCTTTGGATACGGGACTTCGCTATGCTTTAAAGAGTGCATCCAACCCTTTAACACCGCCTTTATGGGTGCCGACCTCAGCCAATCGAGAGTTCAAACAGGCCTGCTCTGTTTTGGATAACATTATCTACGGTATGATTCAACACCGTCGTCAACAGGCTTCTTCGAATCATGATTTATTGGATATGCTGTTACATGCACGTGATGAAAAGACTGGCCAGCAAATGTCTGATCAGCAAATTCGAGACGAGGTAATCACCATTTTTACCGCGGGTCATGAAACAACGGCTAATTTATTAACTTGGACTTTGTATTTATTAGCCAAACACCCTGCCATACTTAAAAAATTACGATCTGAACTTGAATTTTTAAATGGAAAAACACCCACACCAGAAGATATACAACAACTTGTTTATTCACGTGCTGTTTTAAATGAATCTTTACGCTTCAGACCACCCGTTGGAATGATCATGCGTAAGATCGATTCAGATATTGAAATTGAAGGTTATACCTTTAAGTCGGGTAGTTTGGTTATATACAGTATTTACAATATTCATCACAACAAAACATTATGGACAAATCCTGAACAATTCCAACCTGAACGTTTTTTAACAGAAAAGAATCATCGATTTTCTTTTCTACCTTTTGGTACAGGTGAACGCATTTGTATCGGCAACCATTTTGCCATGTTAGAAAGCCAACTTTTGTTAAGCATGATTATCCAGAAATATGATATTCAGTTAACCAGCGACAAAGAAATAGAGATTGACCTTGCTGTATCATTACGCCCTAAAGAAGGGATTCCAGTTTCGTTAAGACGACTTTGAATTTATGGGGATAAATAAATCATGAGCGATCCCTTAATTAGCTTAATTGTTGTTGCATTTTTACTAGCTGTTTCTTTTTTATTAGTTAATGAAATACGTTTCACTCATGGGAATTTAGTCACCATCAGTCCATTACAGTTTGATCAAGTATTGTTGACTCGGATAGGTGCAAATCCGACAGATGGGCAATAGTTAGTTTTTTCAATGGCATATCCTTTGGCTTTAATGATTAATTAACTTTATCTTGAAAACCCCCCCTCAGTTTATCCAAAGTTATTTTTCTTTTTCGATTTTTTTAACATGGCTATGAACTTACCACAGGTTAGCCTGAAAATTGGTTGTTTTATGCTTAGTTTTCAAGATGGCTAACAAAAGAAACCTAGCAAATGAGCTGTATGATTTAGTTTTTAAATATCAACTTAAAGACATAACAGTAAACAACCTGTGCTTTGTTAATAGCCATGTTTTTTAAATTCCCTTGTTATTTTAAAAAACAACATACATATACACACTGAGACAGGTTTTGTGTCCTGTTAGGAGTTTCTGCTCTTTCTCCTAATGACCACTGAGAACTTTGAAAAACCCACATCCAATATTTTCACGTCAGTTTTTTCTATTAGCCAGCTTATATTAACCGCATTGAGCTTACTTTTTTTCAAATCAAACTGGCTTCACAGCAATCAGCTTCAGCTCTTTCAACTAATGAGTTTCTTTTCTGCTACTGGCTCTCGCAGGAAACAAATAATGCTTGCGTTCACTGGCATTCAAAAGGTGCAGAGCGAAGCGGCGTAGCTTTTGAATGTCCAGTGGGGCCCATTGTTAGGGCTTTCCTATATTTCTTCACATGATCCATAATACTACCAGCAGTTAATTTAAAGGTAGGAGATATGTCTATTCCTGCGCTCTTTAGCCCCTTAGCAGTCCATTTATTGCATGTGTTCATAAAATAAAAATCACCAACTCCTTTATAAAACTGACTATTTCCATATATTCCACCCTCAAGTTCTAATATTCTACCTTCCTCATCTTTATAAAAGCTTTCTGAAATAAATCGTAATAGAGAAGAGTACTCTCTTCCACTAAGGCATAATGTCTCGACTATACTATTTGCGAAAAACTTATCAGCCTTCTCAGGCACAGCCACTGCA
>WTAG01000154.1 GCA_013139755.1 Methylomarinum sp.
CTAAAGATACTCAGAACTGGACATTTTTTGAACTTAATCCAGCAGTAGTGGAAATTGCGACCAACTCCGAATATTTTACTTTTTTAAAAGACTGTATGCATCATTATGATGTTCAAATAGGAGATGCCAGAATAACACTGGAACAACAACAACAACAAAGTTACGACCTATTAGTAATTGATGCTTTTACTTCCGATTCCATTCCCACCCATTTATTAACTAAAGAAGCCATAGCATTGTATTTTTCCAGACTAAAAAATAACGGTCTGTTGGTTTTTCATATTTCCAACCGTTACCTAAAATTGAAAAAAGTATTGTCAGACCATGTGGAAAAACTCGGTTTGACTGCGTTAATACAAGAATTTCGACCCAAGCAAAAAATACCCTTAGTTTATAGATCGGATTGGGCTATATTGGCTCGAAACGAAGCGATTCTTAAACCGTTGTTAACTGCCAACTCGCAGAGCATCTGGCAAAAACCACCCCATTATCCAAATGCACGTTCATGGACGGATGATTTTACAAGTATCATGAGTGTCTGGAAGTAAAACAGGAGAATTGTACTGACAAGCCATCCTTTTTATAAGGTTGTCTTGTCAGTAAGTTTGGTTTTTATGTTGATAGAAAAAGGCGATAACGCACAAATGGTGCTTAAGTTCAGCTTCAAGTTTTTGCTCTCTTAAATATATTTTCACAAATGTTTATTGTAATAGTGATAGTTTCAATTTAAGAAGGTACAAATCAGTGTTTAATAATCCCTAATATAATTGCTACATGTGCTAATTCAGCAACTCCCGACACATGTAACTTCTTTTTTATCTGGGTTGCATAGTTGGCGACTGTTTTATAACTCAAGCATAGCTCATCAGCTATGTTATGTGCTGTCTGCCCTTTAACTAATAATCTAAAAACATCAAATTCACGTACTGAAAATGTATCTATGATTTTTTGGTAATCCTGGTCAATAGAAATACTGTGAGTGTCTTTTAGCAAGCCTTGCTCTACATAACATTGGCCTTGCATAATACTATCAATTGCTTCTGGTAAAATTTCTGGAGCGCTATTTTTGGTGATATAGCCTTTTGCTCCTGCATTTAGCGCGCGGCGCACATAAACCTGCTCATCATGTACGCTAAAAACCAAAATTTTTACTGCTTCATTACGCTGAATCATGCGTCGAATGGTTTCTAGTCCACCTATGCCGGGCATAGATAGGTCCATCACTACAACATCAGGGTTATATTGTTGATAGAACTGAATAGCCTGCTCTCCTCTATCGGCTTCACAAATAACGTCTATGTTGGACACTGCACTTAATAACAGTTTAAAACCCGCTCTTACCACGGCATGATCATCAACTAACAGTACTTTTATGTTATCAGTCATAAGATTGGGATCTGTGCATTTATTTTCACCCCTTCATTAGGACTGGAATGTACTGAAAAATTGCCGCCCAATAGTTTTATTCGCTCCTTCATCCCTAATAAACCAAAACCAGAGGACGTTGCATCTAAATGGCAACCTTGGCCATCATCGGTCACTTGCAGGTATAAACTATCAGCTTCGATAGTAAGGCTGACAATGGCATGACTGGCATTGGCATGACGGACAATATTGGTTAAGCATTCTTGTATCACTCGGTAAATTTGGATGGTTATTGTTCCGTCCATATTATCAACTGCATCGTCGCAATGCAGCGTAAACGAGAGTGTTGAGGTTCTTTCTGCCCAGTGATTTAATAAGTCTTCAAGCGTTGCTTTTAGCCCTAACTCTGTCAGGATTAAAGGGTGTAACTGCTTCATCATTGATCTTACAACAGTGACTAGATGATCGCAGATATCAACGATAGATCGGCTTATTTTTTTTATGTCTGTCGATTCATGTGTTACTGTCACCGCCATTACTTTGATTGCGGCAAGCGACTGTCCAAACTCATCATGTAATTCTTGTGATAGACGCTGCCTTTCTTCTTCTTGTATTTCTAGAGAATGCTGGGTTAATGCTTTATTCTGTTTTTGAGTATCATCTAAGGCATCCGTCATATGATTAATTGCTTTTGCGATACTGTCATATTCCTTTACTGAAAAATCAGCCAGTTTTGCCTGGTATTCGCCTCGTTCAATGCCTTTAAGATTATCTACAATGATTTGTATAGATTTTAATGTTTTGTGAAACACAAAGTGAACGGAGAGAAAAGTCAGCAACACCAGCAATAATATAGCGCTAAAAAAGACTATGGTTTCATCCCAAACTTCGGTGATTTCATCCATGGGGTTAGCTTGAATAATCAAGGTGATAAGGTTATCGTCAACCGTATTAATTTGATATTCAACTTTAGGGTAATTGCTAATCACTAAGCCAACAAACCATTCTGGTGGTATTTCTTGTTGATCTGATACTTTCTTGTTATGGCCTGTAATATCAACAATTGCCCCTGAACTTTTTTTTAATTGGATTTTTAGGTGTCTTGTTTGTTCTAAAGCGCTTAAGCGATACATCCAATCTATTTCATTATCCTTTGAATCTTTCAACCCCATTTTAATGAGTTGTAAAGCAAGGTTAATAGACGAATCAACTTCGTTAGTCACCGCATTACGCGCTTGCCATATTGCAATCGCCCCGCCTAGCGCCAGAATACATATTGAGACAATTAAAATTCTGATACTAATTTGATATCTTAAACTCATTATGTTTTTAACTGACAAATAAGAATAGCTCTATACTAAAGAAAATAAATTACAAAGGGTTAATTGGAGCTGTTATTTCTTCCTCTTCCTCCTCCTCATCAAAATCCTCATCAAAATCTTCATCCCAAAGAAGCTCATCGTCCTCTGAAACCTCACCATCTAAAACCAGTGATTTTCTTTGTGCAATATAAGAACTTCTAAAGTATTCATAGCGATCGAATGTGATGGCTTCATCTGCAATTGATGAAAGGCTTAAACTATCAGCACGGGTATCAATCGCATTGACAGCGAAAATTGAAGATAAAATATAAGGGCTGCCAATATAACTGATAGGGTTCGTCGCCGCATCGCCCACAAGGCCAGCAACACCTCTAGGAGAGCTAGGGCCAAACAAAGGTAAAACCATATAAGGACCAGTTGGAACCCCCCAATAGCCAAGAGTTTGTCCAAAGTCTTCTTTGTGTTTAGGTAGATCTATCATTGAAGCAACATCAATAATTCCAGCAACTCCCACGGTTGAGTTAACAATAAAACGAGAGGCATCAAGCCCTGATTGTAAAAACTTTCCTTGTAAGAAGGTATTAATAGTGACCCCAATATCATCAATATTACTAAAGATACGACTAATAGCACCATTGACAACCACTGGAGTAATCCATCGATAAGCTTTAGCAACGGGGATCATTGCATATTCATCGACCTCATCATTAAAATACT
>WTAG01000697.1 GCA_013139755.1 Methylomarinum sp.
CCTGGGTCCAAACTCTGCCCTTCCTTGTATCCAGCCTATGAGTTGACCTTTTGCCAATAGATCTGCTGTGGTTTCACAAATACGGCCCGGTAAATGCTGGATATTTAATGAATGATTGTATTTAATCAATCGCTTTACAGCATCATCAGAAATCGTCGAACCTAAATAAGGGGATAAGGCCTTATTAGCATAAGAATTAGATAAATTGGGTTGGTCATGACGCAGAGCCAGCCAGGCCGCTCCCAATGCAGTGCCATCATCGGCGGGCGCTGATGGAATAAAAACCTGTTCAAAATTAGTACGGTTTTTTATTTGACCATTAAATGCTGAATTTAAAGCGCAACCCCCTGCAAAAGTTAGGTTTTTACAGCCGGTCTTTTGTTGTAAATGTTGCAAAAGATCCGTCATTAATTCTGCAAAAAAATATTGCCCGGTGAAGGCTAAGTCAGCGGCCTGTTCTATGGGGTCCTGGTTATGACGTTTGAATTCATCTAAAGCCGCAATATTGGCAAACAGATTTTTTGAACGATGCTGACAGACAAAACCTTGCACAGAAATAGTGGTTTTCAACAACGCATACAGTTTGTGGTTAAGCTTGCCATAAGGTGCCAGCCCCATTACCTTCCATTCCTCTCCCTTGAGCCAGTCAAAACCACATAATTCAGTGACTTTCATATAATAAAAGCCAATACTACCCGTGCCTTTGGTTTCATAAAGACACTCCAACCGTTGATTTTTAAAATGATAAAAACCCATTGAGCCATTTTCACCAAAAGAATCGATAACGGCACAGGCAGACTCCGTAAACGGACTGCTGTAACAAGCAGTTGCCGCATGTGTTAGATGATGATGATAATCCGCGTGTGAAATAGAACAATCGGGGTAATGTTCGGCAATAATGCGAACCAGATTAAGCCCCGCACTATTGATATTATTGCGCTGACTGGCAATCATATGATGTAACTGATAATTATTGAGCGGTGATCGCAACCTTTTAATACCTGTTTTCATCAACCCCGGGGCACTTAAACAACCTAAAGCCGCAACAATATTCTCGTATAAGGGACGTTTTTTTCGCCAATTGATAGCAATAACGAGTTCATCGGCTGATGGGCAGTATTGCTGCAATAAGTCTTTAACCCAAAGCAGTGGGTCTGCCTCACAATTCAACGCCCGTTTATTTTGCATATAGCGTTCTGTGGCTTCAGCAAACAGGACATTTCCCTGATCATCCACTATAGCTAAAGCAGGATCATGGTAGGTAATAGATAGACCGATATAATATTTTGCCACCCAATTACCCCAATTATTATGATTAATTCCTACATTGTAGGACATCTTCGATTTTTTAACTCTACGCAATTTTCAATTATAATATTGAGTAAACACTATTTTTATTCATGATAAAATATAAATAACTATCATCAAGTTTCAGTATTCAAAATAATAAAACCTAACAACCACCATTACTCAATGCTCCCTTATTTTCGAAAAAATGATAGATTAAAGCGCTATGCATGACACTATTAGCGCTGCGAGAGTTCACCACAAGCGGCCAGGACAAATCCGTTCTTGCTCCACTATTCTGTGGGCTATTTTTCTGTCACATATATGTATAAATCCATATGTCTGAAGCGACTGTTAAACTAGGCTTGATGCCACCCCTTACTGGTCTTGTTGGTCTCTATGGTTCGGAGATAGCTCATGCAGGGCAAGTCGCCTGCCAGGAGATAAATAAAAATGGTGGTGTGCTGGGGCGTTCGTTAGAACTGGTTATTGAAGACGATGGCAGTCTACCCGAGAGCGCAGTTACCGCTGCTGAAAGACTTGTGGATCAACATCACTGCACTGCCATAATAGGAAACTTGCTTTCTAATTCGCGCATTGCTGTGGCCTACCGCGTTGCCGAGACGCGCAAGATTCCATACCTTAACTTCTCATTTTATGAAGGGAGTATCCTTAGCCGGTACTTCTTTCATTTTGCAGCCTTGCCTAATCAGCAAATCGACAAGATGATTCCGTTCATGCGAGATAAGTTCGGTCCTCGCATGTTTTTTGCGGGCAACAATTATGAGTGGCCACGAGGTTCCATCCACGCTGCCAAACGCGCACTTAAAGATGTTGCTGGAGCGGTTATTGGGGAAGAGTACACTCAAATTGGTGTGAGCCTCAAGGAAATCGGTCAATTGCTCGATCACGTCGAAGCGGCAAATCCCGATGTTTTTGTCCCTTATTTTGCTGGTGCCGATCAAATACTGCTGCTGACACGATTCACCGAAAGAGGCCTTAAAAAACGTATGGCAGTGGTGATGGGCCACTACGATGAAATGATGGCAAGTCAGCTGTCACCTGAAGTGCGAGAAGGTTTCTACTCCAGCAACAGCTACTTTATGAACGTAGATACAGTCGAGAACCGAAAATATCTCGATCAACTCACCAAACTGCCAGATGTAAACGGTATATGGCCTAAGGGAAACGGAATTCTAACCAATTTCGGCGAGGGTACCTATGTCTGCGTTAAGGCCTTTGCCAGTGCCGCCAACAAAGCGGGTAGCTTAGACCCAGAAGCATTGGTGGAAGCACTAAAAACCATTACTGTCTCAGCACCTCAGGGAACGGTAAAAATGAATCCTGATCATCACCATGCAAATGTCAACGCCTATTTATCACGTTGCCGGGCGGATGGTGTATTTGAAATTGTTGAGCAATTTGGCTCTATCGAACCAGTGTTGCCAGCACGTTATAAGCATCAACGCATCAGTCATCAAGCCACTATGGAAGATGATATTCGCCTACAGGCACGCATGCTGGAACAGATGTCCGAGGCAGTACTTCTTGTTAGTTCACTTGATACTTCCATTATCTATGCTAACGCTGGTGCCGAAAAGATGTTCGGCTATGACAAGGGGGAAATGAATGAACAAGCCATTGGCTACCTCGATTATCCTAAGGCACTGGATACACAGCAAACATCCGCATGGATTATTGACATCCTGAACAAAAAAGGTGAATGGCAAGGGGAAAACCTGTCGGTTAAAAAAGACGGCACGCCCATTTGGTGTTCTGCTTCCATATCAACCTTCACTCATCCTGCTTATGGCGAAGTATGGTTATGGGTAGCAAGCAATATCAGCGAGCGCAAACAAGCAGAACAGGCACTGCAACATGAACGTGATTTGTCCAACAGTCTGATCAATACAGCGCCAATCATTGTGTTACTGCTTGACCCAAAAGGATATATTCAGCACGTTAATCCGTATTTTGAACAACTTAGTGGCTACTCCCTCAAGGAGATAAAGGGTTCGGAATGGATTTCCAGCTTTCTACCGGTACGTGATCAGGACCGTATTCGAGAAATATTACAGAGTACTGTGCAAGAAAAACCAATAGACCGCAATATCAATGCCATAGTCACCCGCAATGGCGAAGAACGTGATATTGAATGGTATGCGCGAACCATGCACGACGCCAACGGGACAGTCACGGGGGTGCTTTCCATTGGCCAGGACGTTACCGAACGTAAACAAGCCGAAGTCGAACTGGACAAATACCGATACCATCTGGAAGAGCGGGTACAGGAACGCACCAGCGACATGAAAGCTGCTCGCGATGAAGCCGAACGCGCCAACGCTGCCAAATCAGAATTCTTATCCCGCATGAGTCATGAACTACGCACACCAATGAACGCCGTTCTTGGCTTTGCCCAGCTGCTTGAGCTGGATGAAGATGAGTTTAACGAATCTCAGCGAGATAATATCAATGAGATCATTGTTGCCGGTCATCATCTGCTGAATCTTATTGATGAGGTATTGGATCTGGCTAAACTTGAATCAGGTAAGCTTGAAGTCTCCGTCGATCAAGTCTCAATCGATAATTTGCTGCAACAGTGTATACCCTTGATTGCTACCCAGGCAGAAGCACGCCATTTGGAAATCATAGACCATATCAGTAACAATGGATTCACTGTGCAGGCCGACTACTCCCGTCTTAAACAGGTAATACTGAATCTCCTCTCCAACGCGGTAAAATACAACTGCATCCATGGTCGTATCACACTAAATGCTGAGATCATCGACAAGCAACGGCTTCGCATCCATATCATAGACACAGGAAAAGGTTTGAGTGAAGACGATATTGCTAAACTATTTACCTCCTTCGAGCATCTAGATAATGTCAATGGTATTGGCATTGGTCTTGTTATCACAAAACACTTAATTGAACTGATGGATGGAACCATTGGTGTTGAAAGTACACCAGGTGTAGGCAGCAGCTTTTGGGTTGAACTTAAATTGTTTAATGCTGCATAAAAGATAAAATCAATAAGTTTATTTTCCAGCAAAACCTACGATTTCTGACTAACACCCACCTCTTCCACCTGATTAACTTTTAATGCCCTCACCAAACTTTTCATCTGGATTTTATTGCGTCCTGCATCTTTGGCTCGATACAGCATGTCATCGGCTACTTTATAGTAATAATCGACGGATAGATCACAGACTGGGGGGATAAAAACCAGTCCCATTGATACCGTGACATAAGGTGATGCACTATTATGCTGATGAGGGATTTTTAGAGCTTCAATATTATCTTTAACAGTCTCTGCGAATGCCTCGGCTACATCAGAAGTTTTAGCCTCAAAGATAAGACCAAACTCTTCACCACCGAGACGAAACACCAAGTCCCTAGGGCGTTCAAGGGCATTTTTAAGAGCTGTTGCCACACTGATCAGCGCTTTATCTCCATCTTGGTGGCCATACGTATCATTATATTGTTTAAAATAATCAATATCGAGCAAATC
>WTAG01000682.1 GCA_013139755.1 Methylomarinum sp.
ATGATGTACGGTTTATCGAATCAGCTTTAGCATATGCACTTAATTGCATTAATTGGAAAAATATTCGTGAAGATGAGGCAAAACAAGAGCGCGAAAGAATTACTAGGGATCTTCATGATGATGTCGGTGCATTATTACTCACACTCATTCATAAAGCCGAATCAGAAGAAAATACAATTCTTGCTAAAAATGCATTAAAAGGTGTAAGGGACACCATTTATTCATTGCGGGATGATAACTTCGCTACTTTTAATGCAACTTTATCGAATTGGCGAGAAGAAATAGTTCAACGCACCGATGCAGCCCAAGTAAAGTTACTATGGAATATAGATGAATTCCCCGATAACTATTGCTTAAACCCTAGACAACGTATAAACCTAGATCGTATCCTGCGTGAATCTATTACCAATATTTTGAAACATGCTCATCCTCAGACGATTGATATTTGTATTAATGAAAAAGATAATAAATTACAAATTATTATCATTGATGATGGAATTAGTTCAGATTCATCTCAGTGGCAAGCAAATACAGGCCTTTGTAGTCTGTATGCCCGTGCAAAAGAAATAAAGTCTGATATAAATTGGGAAACCTTGGATGTTACATCTGCGTGGGACAAAGGTACAAAATTAACAATTACATTACCCTATATGGAAAAATAATATGCAATCAGTTTTAATTGTTGATGATCATATCTATGCCAGAGAGCTTTTACGAGAGATTGTGCATAAGATTTTTGAACAAGCCAGTATTGAAGAGGCAGCAACATTGTCTCAGGCAAGCGCATTAATTGCTCAAAAGAATTTTAATCTAGCTTTAATTGATATCAGTTTACCTGACGGGTCGGGTATTGACCTGGTAAAAGAAATCATCAGTTTAAATGCACAGACATATATTGTTATGGCGACCATCTATGATGACGATCAACATTTGTTTGATTCATTACGTGCAGGAGCAAACGGCTATCTATTAAAAGATCTCTCTCGTGACGAACTGGAAAAACAGATTAGGGGAATTATTACAGGTAATCCGCCTTTATCCTCGAGTATTGCTAGACGCTTGTTGGCACATTTTAATCAACCCAAGCAAGCTCAAAAACATAATCTAACGCGACGTGAAACCGAAGCATTGACGCTAATAGCTAAAGGCCTTACACGAAAAGAAGTTGCCAGTAACCTTAATATTTCAGCAAATACGGCTGCCGAACATATTCAAAATATTTATCAAAAATTAAATATTAATTCCCGTGCGGAAGCAGCACTTGAAGCATGTCGATTGGGGCTTGTTATACCTTAGATATTATAGGGTTGATGCTCCTATATTGCGGCATAAAATTATTAGATATACTCCGCGCGGCCGAAGTTTTCGGCTTTTATCTTGAGTTGATTTTTGTTGAGAGCAAGGCGCTGAAATAGGCGCATAGCAAGCTACGCAACTATTTCAGCAACGCAGTTATCAGCAAAAATCAGCCAATAGAAAACCGAAAACTTGGCCGCGCGGAGTATAAGTTAGATAAATATTATACAAGCTCTAAAAGAGTATTTATTAATGTTTCTAATAATTGCAATAAGGAGGGGCTATGCGCCTGAACCTGACCACAATAGTCGTTATTACCTGTTCAGTAATAACGTCTCCAAAACTTAAAGCTGAGCAATTAACTAAGCTTGAAGATATTGTCATCACCTCTCAACGCCGAGAAGAATTATTACAAAATGTGCCTATAACGATAAATTCTTTCAATAAAGAATTTATAAGAATAACAGGTTCACAGACACTGGCGGATATTGATAACTATAGTCCCGCACTAGAGGTTGATGGTGCCAGTATCACGCAACCTATATTTAAAATGAGAGGAATTGGTACGACTGATTTTGGAATAGGTACAGACCCTTCAGTTAGTATTTATCAGGATGATGTTTACATCGGGCGCTCTGGAAATGCTTTATTGCAATTTACCGATATCGAACGTGTTGAAGTACTTAAAGGCCCACAAGGGACACTTTTTGGCCGTAACAGTGCAGCTGGAGCCATACAAATCATCACCCAAAAACCAAGCAATGAAATTTCCGGTTGGTTAAGAGCACGGTTTGGAAATTATGATAAAAAATTAGTCGAAGGTGTTGCTAACACGCCGATTATAAAGGATCAGTTATTATTAAGAGTTAATGCGTTATATAACAGCCGTGATGGAATTGTTGATAATGCAGATGGCGGTGATGATTTTTCAGATGAAGGCTATCAGGCTGCCAGAGCCAGCTTGCTTTGGTATGCTAATGATACAACACAGCTGCGATACACCTTTGATTTTAATCATGTTAATCAACAGGGGCCTACGGCAATAGGTCTAAATTCTATACTCAGCCCTAATCAGGGTGATGTAACTAAAGCCATTTCTAATGATGCTGTAAATGCCAAAGAAAAACGTACGCTTCATGCCCATACGCTTAATTTGCAGCATGACTTTTCCATGGCAAGCATGACATGGATCTCATCTTATCGACAATTTAACACTAAAAATAGGGAAGATGAAGATGGTGTCGGAAAAAGATATGCTTATCTGGATTCTGAGAACAGTGAAAGCAATCAACAGTTTTCCCAGGAAATTCGCTTTAATGGCAATACCGATCATTTCGACTGGGTGGGTGGATTAATTTATGCGTATGAGAAAGGGGAGCAAACGTTAAATGTATCAACCTATACCAATGCCTTTAATGCTGCTGTTCAAAATAGCCTGCCTTTTGCACCTATAGCTAATGTCCCGTTACCCGATGATTTGATCTGGACAGAGGCGATACAAAACAAATTAACCTCACAAAGCATGGCTGCTTTTGCAGATATAACATGGTCAGTCACTCAGCAGTTAAAGTTAACTTTTGGTGTTAGACATACGCGAGACAAAAAACGCTTTAGCTGGAAAAATCTCAGTAATAATCTATTTCCTAATATTCCTGACCAAATATTTCAGTCTCCAGCTTATCCTTTAGCATCAAAAAATCAATGGTTAAATAGTAGTAAAAGCTGGAACGACACTAGCCCCAGAGCTGTTGTTTCTTATCAATGGAATAAACAACTGATGAGCTTTTTCTCTTATTCACAAGGCTATAAAGCGGGAGGTTTTAACTCACAACAGCAGCAATCCAGTTTTGAACCGGAAACCGTTGAAAATTTTGAAGGCGGAATTAAATCATCCTGGTTTGATCAGCGACTACTACTAAATGCATCAATATTCCACTATCAATATGACAATAAACAGGATATCAGTTTTGAACAACAAGGTACTGGCCCTGGTCGATTTGTGACTCGCACTGGCAATGCAGAAGCAAATGGAGGGGAATTTGAATTACGCTGGTTACCCATTGATAATCTGCAATTAGGCATTAACTATGGCTATCTGGATGCTAATTGGACTAAACGCGTTGTCAGTATCATCAATTACAATACAGCAACCAGTCAACTGACTGATCTCGCTGGACATCCATTAATGACACCAAAACACCATGCTTTAGCAACACTAGACTATAACTATTCTTTAAAGGATTACGGCAGTTTAGCCTTTCATCTTGACCATAGCCTTACTAGCAAGCGTCAATTCACCCCAGCAGATGCTGATTATTATTTTAACTACCATAATCGAGATTCAGCGCATCACTATACAAACCAGCGACTGAGTTGGTCTGATAGAGAAAAACATTACCAAGTTGCTGTCTAGGGTGAGAATATTTTTAATAATAAATACACTTCGCAAGTCAT
>WTAG01000531.1 GCA_013139755.1 Methylomarinum sp.
AGATAATGATCTTGTTAATAAACATGTTAATAATTTTGTTAATTTTTTATCTTATCTTGATGGAAAAAAAGAACATTCATTTACAGAAAAAGAAGTAACAAAGTTTTTAAAAATTAATGACTTAAAATAAATTGACTTTAGAATGAATAAAAAAGTATGGATTGATAATAAAACTGATGAAAGATATGATGTATCTCATACACAACCTATTATTTTTAATTTTGAAGTAAAATTATCAAAGAGTTCTGAAAAAGAGAAAGTTCCAGTTAAAATATTTTTCTCTAATCATTGTTATTCAAAAGAATGCTATGGAAATGACCCTATTCATTTTAAAGAAAAGAAGGGCGATGGCCTTATAGAAAATAGAACCTTTTGCATAGAACGCTGGGAATTTTCCAAGAAACTACCAGCGATCATAGCAGAGCTAGGGGCAAAAACTTGTTTGCAGGGGAATAAAAAAGAACTTCTTTATAGATTAGAAGATAAAGACCCTAAAAATCCAGAGCATGGCTGGTACATTTGTATGAAAATGAGTTACAGACGAAATAAAACCCCATCTATTGAACTAAGTATTAGAAGTATTCATAGAAGAACAAATAAACCTTTCAATATTAGAGGAGGAAATCAAAGGTTTTATGTTTTACTATCAAAATTAATCAATACGCATAAAAAAGCCCCGAATTAACGAGGCTTTAATAAATTATATCTCATGTCAGGCCTCTTGAATATATCCATACATGATGGAAACCAGACTAAACTGGTGGCATGGGCACTACCTAAAAAGGACACTAACTATTGCGCTCCACGATTCAATAATAGCTTATATCTAGGTATATTGTCAATATAATCTTGTTAATCAATACTTAAAATAAGCAATTAGTAAACACTTTGTTAATAAAGTATTTATTTTTTCTTTCACCTTGGTCAGCTAGTTTTTCTCCCTGAAGCAAAATCATAGGCTTTAGTTTTTATAGCTTTGTTGGTAAAGTAAAGAGATGGCTAGTGAACTCTTTACTGTTAATGGAAAACGAAAATATTTAACCATTGAAGAAATCGACAGATTCTTAAAAGTGGCCAATGAACAGGAACGACCAGAATTAAGAACCTTTTGCCTAGTTTTAACCTATACAGGATGCAGACCTGCCGAGGCATTAGCTTTAACATCAGAAAGCATTGATTTAAGCAATAAAACAATCGTCCTCAGAACGCTAAAACAAGGCGATAAAATAAAATATAGAGCCATTCCTATCCCCGACAGTATTTTGAACATCTTAGAGCTTGTGCATGGGCTTAGAAAGGCTCAGAGGATGAAAAGAAAGCCTGCTCCTCTCTTTCCATGGAAATATTGCCAAGCTTATAAACTAATTAAGCAGATTATGAAATCTGCCATGATCGAGGGGGAACAGGCTACACCAAAAGGACTAAGGCATGGGTTTGGTATTAGAGCCGCAGAAAAAACTCGTAATCCTCGTTTAGTTCAAAAATGGCTTGGACATGCAAGTTTAGAAAATACACTTATTTACATGGATGCTATAGGACAAGAAGAACGCAAAGCAGCTCTTAATATGTGGACTTAAAAGACTAAAGAAAGATCAAGAAATGCTCGGCGCAGGCCAACCCCAGCCCAATGTAGAGAAAGAGCATTGGGCTGGGCTAGGCAGAAGCATAATTTACTTGGTATGGGTAAAGGGATCGCTTGGCTGGCTAAAAAAAGATAGAGCCTTTTTTGAGCTGGCCACCCTTGACCTTTTAACTGAACGAATTGGATTGTTTAGAGCTTTGAAATTTAGAATGAATTCATTTCATTTTGAATTTCAAAGCCAGCAAGCAATAGCGCGGTAGATTAATAAAAAAGTGAATAGCTTATTTGTATAATGTATAAATTGTATTATCTATACACTATACACTATACAAATCATACAACTTATAACTGGAAAGGCATAAATAATTATCTTCTAGAGATCGAGTTGTTTCCTCGCAACCTATTTGCAGCAGCTTGGGCAAGATGCTTCGTATTTTGATACCCTCTTTGGGTGCTTTGTATTCCTTTCATTACATTTTTAGGTGTATTTTTTGCACCATTTAAACCACCTCTAGCGGCATTATAAAGTGACCTTCCTGCTCCCAATGTAGATAATGCTATACCTCCACCTAACGCAGAAGCTAAAGGTAATACATGTCTTAAAACATATATTCCTATTAAAGAATACCCAATAATAGAAACAGAATCAAAGGCTTCAATATCATCTTTATTTAAAAGATCAAGGTCTGTAATTTCAGTTAATGTAAAACCTATAATTAATCGTAGAACACCACCAACTAATAATGAAATAAGAATAAAATTAAAACATTGTCCTAACCAAGCATCAAAGAATTTTTTTGTTGCCTCAAACATAGTTAAAATAATAAATATTGGGCCAACACTAACTAAAACTGCAAGTGCCATTTTCGACAAAATTAACAAAAATGCGGCAATAGCAGTTAGGAAAATCCCCAACCCCCAGACAAATAAAGCTATTGCTGTTAATGCAAAATCAGAAACACCAAGAGTGCTTAATTCATCAGACTTGTTTTTAAATGCCCACCCAGCCGCCCATATCTCATTAATAGTATTATCAAGATATTCACCTGTAGTGGTAGTTGCTCCATTAGAGGTAATTGCTAATAAATGATCGGGCAGAGCCGTTAAGAAATCACCAACAAATCCATTGTAATGGCCTATATTAAGAGC
>WTAG01000437.1 GCA_013139755.1 Methylomarinum sp.
TTATCCAAATTTTTAACGGCTGAATGGGCTGAATGTCAAGGAATTATATTTATTGTCATGTACTTAGAAAATACACATAAAAAAACTCCAACCTGTAAACAACTAAGTATTCGGATGGTGCGTAGCACCAAATCTGAATATAGTGTTGACGAAACCGGAATTAAAAGAAGCTACTATGGGTAATGATAAGATTTTGAATGAAGTTAAAACACTTTTTTGGATATGGGAAAGTGTAAATCGCATTAAATTGAAATAGCTTTTCGTTAATTTTTATCAGAATCATTAACTAGTATGTAGAATTGTGAGTTTTCTTTTTTTAAGAAGATCATACCTTTCCCATTCACTTTACAAGTGTTATTTTAAGATATTGATTTATTGATAGTATAAGCCAGAGAATGAATCATTTTAGGAGGTCCTCTGATGTCGAACCTCAAAATGGTGATAAGGTTTCCTGTTTTACAAACGGGACATTTTCCATGCTTAATCGGTTCTTTCTGCTGAAGCACGACTTTCCCAATGTTCTTTTCAATAATGGGTAGTATTACTTTTTTTAGTGAACTGCTAAGTATCCCATAGTGTCTGATCCGAGTAAAGCCTTTTGGAAGAATATGCAAGGAAAAACGTCTGATAAATTCGGCATCAGGCAAGGATATATTATGTTTCTTGCCACCATGTCGATAATCCTTTGCAGAGAAAGTAACTAATCCATTATCGAGCGATTGCAAGCGATGGTTACTTATGGCTATTTTATGAGTATATCGCCCTAAATACTCAATAACCTGTTGTGCCCCAAAGAAAGGCTGTTTACAATATACTACCCAATTTTTAGTAAAGAGTTTCTTGGCAGTAGTCTGATCTAATTCTATTGTCTTACGCAGAGCTTCAACAAATCGAGCACGAAAGACTTTGCTCATGGCTTTTACCGGGAATAAGTATTTGTCTTTGCCTTTTGCATATTTCCATTTTGTTTCTACGATTCCTCCTCCCGGTACAATACAATGCAAGTGAGGATGTAAATTTAGTGTTTGCCCCCAAGTATGAAGAATTGCAATCATTCCTGTTTTTGCGCCTAAAAACTTAGGATTATTAGCAAAATCTGTAATTACTGACCAAGCGACTTTAAAAAGTAAGTTATATACCATTTTGGGCTCAAACAGTACAAGCTGGTTTAATTCATTCGGCAAGGTAAATACCACATGATAATAAGGTGTCTTAAGTAACTCCTCTTCTCGCTTTTGTATCCATTCTTCACGTTTGTGTCCTTGGCATTTAGGACAGTGGCGATTCCTACAGCTATTGTAACTGATATAAATATGGTTACAATCTGCGTTAGAACATTTATCAATGTGTCCTCCCAGCTTTGATGTACGACAAGCGGAAAGAGCATAGAGGGTTCTGGACTGCCAGCTATTGGCAGTAAGCTGTTCCAGTTGGTGATGATTGCGTTGCAAAACATCAGCCACTTCATACAAGGGATACATTATTGTCTGGATTGATATAGTTTATCCAAAGGACAGAATACCCTTTCTCTACCCATCTGTGCAATATGCAGGTAAATCAATGTAGTTCTGATATCAGTGTGTCCAAGTAATTCCTTAAGAGACATGATATCTAACCCCATCTCCAATAAATGTGTGGCATAGGTATGGCGTAGTATATGTGAGGTAACATGTTTCTTTATCCCGGCTCGTTTTACTGTTTCTTTAATTACCCATTGCACACCTGTTTCGGAAAATTGTTGTAACTGCCCAAGATTGTTTTTGCCATTAAAAAGCCAAACATAAGGACATTCTGCATTGATATAAGTTTTTAATCCTCGAACCAAGTGGTTCCCCAAAGGCACATATCGATCTTTTCTGCCTTTACCTTCTCTGATATGTAGCATTTTTCTATCCAGATCCACATCAGGCAGTTTGATATTAAGTAATTCAAATCGACGTAAACCACAAGCATAAAGCATTGCTAAAATAAGACGATGTTTGAGTAGTTGTGGTGTTTTAAGTAATCGTTTAATTTCTTGGTAACTCAATACTACCGGAAGTTTTTTTGGGAATTTAAGTGATGGCAAGAATACATTCTTTTGTGTTATTCCTGTTACTTTATAGGCAAACCGAAGTCCATATACGGTATGTTTGAAATAACTGGATGATGGGGTCTTGCTCTGGGTTTTAAGGTGATGCAGATAGTCTAGCACTTGTTCTTCGTCTAGTTCTATTGGGCTGCAATTAAAATGCAATGCCATAGTAGCTAAACACCTGGCATAGTTGCTTAATGTACTTTGACTTTTGCCGGAAAGTTCAATGCTGCGTTTGAGTTTTAAATAAAGATCGTTAAATTTAGGAATTGAAAGAGAAGCACGTTCGATTAAATTGTGGCTTTTTTTTCATGATAACAATTTTTTAATGAATAATGCCTAAAGGTACTGAGAAGTAATTTCTTTAGCTACCTTTAGGTTTCGTTCAACAGCGGTTCAGAAAAAATGCGGGATCAGTAGAAAATTAGGGTGGAGTTATAAATATTTTCTATTTTTACTTTATGGAAATAGAATCATTACTACAATATTTATTACCAAATGAGATTCAGCTTTATTTTGATTTTGTTAATATTAAAGAAGATGTCAATAATCGTTTATTATTGTATTTGGATGAAAAGCCAATGAAACCTTCTGAACATTCCGATAAAGAATTAGTTTCGAAAGGATTTGATGAAGCTGTACACATTCAAGATTTCCCAATAAGAGAGAAAGCAGTTTACTTTATAGTAAGGCGTCGCAAATGGATAGATAAACAAACAGAGAAGGTCTATATGACTAATTGGAATTTAACAGCAAACGGCACAAGTTACACAAAGGAGTTTGCTGCTTTTTTAAAAGAAATATTTAGATAATTTCCCAATTAGTAGCAATAGTTTAGAAAAACATTA
>WTAG01000627.1 GCA_013139755.1 Methylomarinum sp.
AAATCGCAGTATGGCAAGAAAACCGAAATAATATTGCTCGCCCTATGGACTGGCGATTTACCAATGAGGATGCTCGGGTAAAATTGAAAAAACTTTACCCGACATTATAATAATGACTGAGTACTAGCCATGTTTGGCTTTTCCGAACCTGCACAATTCTTCACTAAAAACACCACTGTAACGTCAGTTTTAAACTAGGTTTAAAAGGGCAAGAGAGCAAAAACAACAATCATTTTAACATTGGCGTAGATAAGTGTAATAAACGGCTTAAACACGCTATTTTAAAGCCAGCTGCAAATGATCATGCACAATATCTAAAATCTCCTTCTCATCCTCATCAGATACCCCTAAAAAAGGTCTGGCGGGGATATCGCCCCATAACCAGGGGAATTCTGACTTATTACCTCCAAATTGTTGCATGGCAGCATATTCCATCGGGCTACCCACCTCTAAGGTGTTATCACCGACCAATTGATAATTGATGGTATCCATTAATAAGCCTGTTTCGCCTATCAAGGGTTTGTTACCTGGTTTGCGTGAGGTCGTGACTTTACTATTACTGGGCCAGGCATTGCCGTTTGGACTAGAGGCTGATTCAAACCGCTGTTTAGTTGACTCGGTTAGCATTTCGCCAATCTCTACCAGCGCAGGTTCTAAATCACTACTGGCCTGTTGCAGATTTTGCAGGGCATTTAGTACAGTTTGACTGTCAAATTCAATTTCTATCATGTTGAACTTTCCTTACAATAAGGTATCCTATTGATTAAGCCATGAGCAGTTGTTTCCAATGGGAACGGTTACAGGCGCATAGCGCACGTATGATCAGGTTCGAATCCTGCGCTGCTCATGGTTTATCTAGTTTTATATAGTTACCCGCCCCCAGATTGCTGGCTTTAATAATGCCGCCACTAGCAATAAAGTTTGAAACTATTTTCTTCCTTTTCCCATTGTCTCTTATTTTTTCAAGTCGGTTTAGCCTGATGATCACCTTACCTGTTTCTGTTGGCACATCAAAGGCATAAACCAGGGCATTATCTTTGCTGTCCAAATAAACCTCGGCGGTGTCTAAATAACCCGTTAGGTTTTCCCATACTGCGATCGGTAAGCTTGCTGATCTGGCCGTCTTTTTGTCTCTGATAGCATGTATCAGATCACTATCACGCAGCCAGATGGCCGAGTCTTCTAAGTTGATGCCTGTGTTTTTTAGAGCCATTACCGTATCAGCCGAAATCACATGAGCGACAACGGCATCACCGACAGGTTTCATACTGACAACCGAGGTGGTGACCAATGTTTTAACCGCGCGAGCTTGTTCAGCTTGCAACACGGGCTTTAATGTCTGCCACATCTCAGCGCCCAGACTGGGCGAAGTATTAATTAACTTTTGCTCAATAAGTGACTTAAAAAGTATCTCTCGATGGGCACCGGGGGCATAATCCCAGCCTTTATCAATCCCTTGGGGTCTATTTGTATCACTAACCAAACCGTCATCGGGTGCAGCTTCCCCCTTAAATTCTTTTTCCCTTACTGCGGTAATGCGGCAACGACAGCCCCAGCCGTTAGGCGGGAAGTGAGTTTGCCAAAAAGGATCGTCATGCCGTAATACCAATCCAGACCAGCTTACATGCAAGGGTCTTGGGTGGGTAACCGTATCATTATGAATATATTTCCAGTAAGGTCGAGTTTGTAATAATGCAGGATTATTCAGCTGTTGCCAGCGTCCTGCTGCATAACTGCTGGCTATATTGGTACGGTAAATAATACGGGTACGCCAGTCTCGTCCTGCTTTGCTGTCACTGCCTGTCCAGCCTTCCCAACCGCGTTGTTTAACAATGTTATCAAACTCTTTTCTAAACCAGCCGATGGATTTTCCTTCTACAATAGATTTATCGACTATTTTTCTTAAATCATCTAACAAGTCGGCTTTTTGTGCCCCTGCGACTACAAAGGCTCTATCATGCGCTTGTTTTAAAATATCATCATAAAACTCAGTTGGTAGGTTAAGCTTTTGCCTGAAGAATTCAACTTGCTCATTAAACGGTTTATTGAATCGTCCATTGCCTCGGGCGTTAAAGCCTATTTGAGTAGGGAAAGTTTGAACGGCATTAGCCACCCTCACTGACATCAAACTGCCCTGATAAGTCTGCACTGGCAAAGGCCAGCGTCATAATCTGGGTTAATTTATCACTCTCCAAATCACCATAACTGTTAAGCAAGTCATCCCGTAATGATTCTAATGAATCGGCATTATCGACCTTGGCTTTTAAAGCGGCTATCCAGTCATTTTGGTTATCTGCTGTTTGCCTAGCTAACTGCTCAGTCTGTGAATCTGCTGAGGTGGGGTCTTGCGTCTGTTGCTTTGCGGTAGCGGCCAATGATGAATCTGTTATTGCAGGTGCTACAGCTACACGCTGTAAAACAGGTTCATTGCCCTCAGGTTCTGGAATGCGCAATTTATCACTCACATACGATAAGGGAACTTGTACACCCACATCAACTAATTTAGGGAGTGCATCTGCATACAATGCCAAATTTTCACACTCTACCGTATCAAATTCAAAACGAGGACAACGCAAAGAGTCAGCCCCCCAGCCGTTAAGCTGGCATAAGGTAAAAATTAAATGACGGGTTAAGCTGCCTGCAATTTGCCGAGCATCAGCCACCATTAAATCTTTTCTAACTTCATTATGCACATTACCTAGCGCATTAGTTGATGAAGCACCATCGGCCTGACTGGTTAGCGTGCCACCTAATATCGCTTTGGATTGAGTTCTTTCACACCAGCTAATCATCGCCTCGTAAGGATCAGATCCACCTTTGGCTGCTTCTTTAAACTCAACCATCATACTTTCAGGAATAATTCCAGCGGCTGCATGGCCCATATTGACTACAGCTCTTAATAAGGTGCTTTTCTCGTTATCAGTTGCACCCCGTGGGTATTGCCCCAAGCGAACAGGTAAACCATAGATTTCTAAAAACTCGGCTAAATCACGAACTGAATAGTTTTTAAACAGAAAAGGCCAGGCTAAAGCACGGTGTAGGCCTGCTCTGGCTAAATCACCTGATTTTGCCTTATGGATATGGGTTATCCAGCCTGCTTTCCATAGTTCTGCGCCTTGTTCGCTGTTATCGCGTAAGCGTAATTTATTTCTATTATCTTGATGGATTTTAAACCAGCGCGGTGGTCGGTGATGGATCATGGCTGGCTGATGATATTTGCGTTTAGTCCATTCTATTTCTGAACAGCTGTAACCGTAGCCAATCGCATCAGCCAGACCTAAAATAACATCATCAAAATCGGGAATATCTAAAATGATATCCTGGACTAAGCCTGCTATATGTTCTTCTTGAGTTGAAGCATTGCGCGGTGGTTTTATATCCCAATCTAACCCTAATAGCGCGCGTTTACGTTTGCCCAGCTCGGCCATAATATGGCCGTCTTTCTCTTCCATATCTTCAAACAAATCACATTGCGCAGTTAAATCCCCCCGTTCTGCATCTTCCATGATTTGTGCCAGACGAGAGGGGGTTAAACCGCGCGTCGGATGGTTTGAAAATTCTTGGTGTAGCTGGGCTATTTGTGCGGTTTGTGGCTCTTGTAAGGCTTGTTTGTCTATCTTATTGCCACGATGATCGAGTATATCTACCACGCTCCAGCTCCT
>WTAG01000511.1 GCA_013139755.1 Methylomarinum sp.
ATAGGGCACTGTATGGGCCCCGCATTTATCGCCAATCAACAAGGAATCACATTGGGTGAAGTTACGTGCACCCGTTGCCTTGCGATGAGCTGACACCAGACCGCGATAGGTATTTTGCGAATGGCCGGCAGAAATTCCCTTGGAGATGATGCGGCTGGAAGAATTCTTGCCCAGATGAATCATCTTGGTGCCGGAATCTACTTGCTGGCGGCCGTTGGAAATAGCGATGGAATAAAACTCACCGCGTGAATTTTCGCCGCGCAAAATGCATGAGGGATATTTCCAGGTAATAGCTGAACCGGTTTCAACCTGTGTCCATGACACTTTAGAGTGATCACCTCGACACTCTGCACGTTTAGTTACAAAGTTATAAATACCACCGACACCATTTTCGTCACCGGGATACCAGTTTTGTACTGTAGAGTATTTAATCTCTGCATTTTCCATAGCGATTAATTCAACCACAGCCGCATGCAATTGATTTTCATCACGCATAGGTGCGGTGCAACCTTCTAAATAGCTGACATGACTGCCTTCATCAGCAATAATCAAGGTACGTTCAAACTGTCCTGTATTGGCTGCATTAATTCTGAAATAAGTAGACAATTCCATAGGGCAGCGCACTCCTTTTGGAATATAAACAAAAGAGCCATCGGTAAATACAGCGGCATTTAACGCAGCAAAGAAATTATCACCTTGTGGAACCACAGTGCCTAAATATTGTTTTACTAATTCTGGGTATTCCTGCAAAGCTTCAGAAATAGGACAAAAAATCACCCCAACCTCTTTTAACTTACCTTTAAAGGTTGTGGCCACAGAAACACTGTCAAAAATCGCATCAACAGCCACACCTGCCAAGCGTTCTTGTTCATCTAAAGGAATACCCAGCTTTTTATAAGTATCCAGCAATTCAGGATCTACTTCATCAAGACTTTGTGGCTTATCCGAATCTTTTTTAGGGGCTGAGTAGTAGCTAATGGCCTGATAATCAATGGGATCAATATTTAATTGCGCCCAATCAGGTGATTTCATGGTTTGCCAATGACGAAATGCCTTCAGCCGGTATTCCAGCATAAAGTCTGGTTCATTTTTAACCTTTGATAGCTTGGCAATCACCTCTTCATCCAATCCTGGCGGAAAGGTTTCTACCTCTATATCAGTCACAAACCCTTGCTTGTACTCTTGAGCAATGAGATTTTCTATTTCTTCTGCACTTGATGACATAAAATACTCTATCTATATAAACTACTAACAGGAATCAATATTTCTTCTGGCTGTTTTGCTGGCACAATCATGTCAGCTAAAGTCACAGACTCCAGCGCATTAAATACCGTCTGGTTAATCAGCCCCCAGTTGCCTTGAATTTCACAACCTGTTGCCTGCTCACAGTTTTTATGAGAAACACTGCACTCAGTCAACGCAATAGGCCCCTCTAAGGCACTAATCACTGTTGCCACGGTAATTTTATCGGGTGACCTAGCAAGTAAATAACCGCCTTTTGCACCTCTAACAGAAGTTAAAACCTTAGCCTTAACCACCAGTTTAAGGATTTTACTCACAGTAGGCTGAGCAATACCCGTGACCTCAGCCACTTCAAATGCTGCATGCATACTACCCTGATCTTTCGCCATATAGCTTAAAATCACGGTTGCATAATCAGTTAGTTTACTCAGCTTTAACATTACATTCCCACCTCAATGTGGACTATTTTAGTCCTATTTAATTTCATAGTAAAGCACTAGGTTATTATTAATTCCAATATTTGCCCTGCTCTAATCGCAAGCTTTTAACAATATGCCTATTCTTTTTCATGTTAACAACAATCGCACCCGCATCTGCAGTATTCATCCATGTTGCATTTATTTGTTCATATCGCTTTAAAGTCGCCTTATGCGGAAATGAAAAACGATTTCTATAACCTGACGGAATCAATACCTTATTAGGGCTAACAGCCTTTAAAAACATTAAAGTTGATGATGTTTTACTGCCATTGTGAGGTGAAATTAAAATATCACTGTCTAATTTATCCATCTTATTTTTAAGCAGCCACTTTTCCGCCTCAGCTTCTATATCACCCGTTAACAAAATAGAGCCATGCTTGCTACTTACCTTAAGTACACAGGAGTTATTATTATCACCTTTTAATGTGCCCTCATCAGGCATAAGAATCTCAAAATGCACCCGATCCCAATCCCAAAACTGCCCCGATTGACACTTAATTAAATCACGATGCTGCAAACTAGCAGGCACACTGCTAATAACTTGCTTGACCTGGCTTTGGCTAATTACCGACTTAGCTCCACCAATATGGTCATTATCAGCATGACTAATTAACAGCTTGTCAATAATATCAATCCCTTTACTCTGTATAAAAGGGATAACGACAGCACTGCCCATATCATAGCTTTCTGAGTATTTTGCCCCCGCATCAAACACCAAAGTATGATTTGCAGTTTCAATAACAGTCGACAAGCCTTGTCCTACATCGAGTAACGTCATCACAACTTCCCCCGGCTTTGGCTGATCAGGCTTATTAAAAAATAATGGCAATAACAAAACCAACCCTAACCAGCGTGCCGGCATCCCTTTAGGTGATAACAATAACAACACCCCAAAAAAAGCAAATACAAGCGCATAAAAAGGCGGTGGAACTGCAGTGATCGCAGCAAATGGCAGTTCGGCCATTTCTAGCAAAACCAACCATAAAATCTGCAATAACTTGTCAACGACAAATAGAACATACCCTGCAAATACCGAAGAACAGGACATAGCTACCACAGCAATAAAACATAAGGGAACAATCAATAAGCTAATCACAGGTACCGCTATAAAATTAGCAATTGGTGCAATAATTGAAAACTGCTGAAAATAAAACAGTAATAAAGGCGATAAGCCTAAGGCCGCAACCCAATGGATTTTAATTGCGTCGTACCAATGCCCTGCTTTACCCAACCGCCCAGCCAAGCTATACACTATTATGGCCACTGCTAAAAAAGACAGCCAAAAACCAGCTGACAATACTGCCAATGGATCAAATATTACAACTGCTAACACAGTAAAAGCCAAAGTATGCGTAACCGTGATATTTCTCTGCCAGACAATAGCATTCATAGCAATTACCAACATCAATAATGATCGTTGGGTAGGAATGGAAAAACCTGCCAGTGCTGAATAAAACAAGGCTATAAATACAGCAGAAAAGGCTGCCATTATTTGAGGAGAGCTAACTAAAAACCGAGTGGATATTTTTAGTACTAAAAAATAGGCCAATCCAGAAATAATACCGATATGCAGCCCTGATATAGCTAACAAATGCACAACACCTGTCTTCTTAAAAACTTCCCATTGCTGATCGCTTATATCGGCCCGTTCACCTATTGTTAATGCCTTGATCACACCGACATAATCACTATTTTTTAATAAGACTGTTAATTTATCAGCAATAAATTGTCGCAAAACATTAATGCCTTGCCAGCTTGAATCTGTCTCTAACAGTTGAGGCGTTGGAAAAGTTCTAATGTAGCCAGTAGCGCCAATATTTTGTACAAATAGCCATCGCTCA
>WTAG01000494.1 GCA_013139755.1 Methylomarinum sp.
GAAGTTTCTTTTCTCTGGGCCCTCGGTGTTATTCCTAATTCTCAGTGTTAAATATTTATTGAATGTCGCATGTTGGGATAACAGCCATAGTGACTATCAGGCCTTTAGTGGTTTATATTAGATGAAACCATGTTTAGAGATGGCAATAATAAAGATATAAACGTAGCAGGCGACAGCTGTGGCGAAAGCAAACCAGCGTTTAGATCCTTTTAAACGCATAGCCATTACCGCTAATACAATGTAACTGATCAATAAAATAATTTTCGATAAGATCCAGCCAAAATCTCCTGCTAACCAGTTTCCTTGAAACACAAGCGTCACACCACTGATGAGTAGCAGCGTATCGATAATATGTGGGGCAATTTTAATTATTTTTTTCTGTAATAGTTCAGGTTTAAAAATGCTTAGTGCAAAGCGTGAAAAAAAACTGGCAAAAGACAATAATATAAGAATAATATGAATTGATTTGATCATGTTGATTTCTTTTAAATTGAATAGAGTGAAATATTCATTATATCAACCTCGCATTAGACATATATGCATCATTACCAATTTAAACCTAATGATATAAACACAATGATGATGGTGACGGTGGCTGCATTTTGAAATAATTCATCCCAATCGTACGGATTATTTTCGTTCATTAATACTTCAATTCTGTTATGAACTTGGTCTTGCATATGGATATGTGTAGACATAATATTTTCCTCAGTATTGTAGTTATAGAGTTATTTGTAACTGCGCATTTGTCCAACCAATACACCTTGGATTTCAACCTGTTGCGGTTGAAAGTGCAGGGCTTGCATGGTGTTGTTGGCTGGAATTAGAATGGTTTCGTGTGGATATTGCTCAATGTATTTTAAAGTGGCATCGGTTTTGTCTATCAAAGCAACTACAATTTCACCGTTCCTGGCATGACTGCGTTGTTCAATAATGACCCAGTCACCATCAAAAATACCAATCTCAATCATAGAATCCCCTTTTATTTGAAGAATGTAGCAGGGGTTATCGGTCTTGATCTCATTGGGAATATTCATGTAACGGGTATTATCTATCGCCTCTATGGGTTCGCCTGCAGCGATAGAGCCAATGAAAGGTGTGGCCGCTTCATATATTAATTCGTTGTCGGTTGTTTTGTTTTGTAAATGTTTTTCTGTTAAACGAACGCCGCGTTGTTTGCGATTGGGGGCTTCAACAAAACCTGCGTTGATAAGTCCTTGTATATGCTTATGTAAAGACCCTCTGGATTTTAAACCCATGGCAAGGCACAATTCATTTAGCGTGGGTGCCTGAATAAACTGCTGTTGATTGGAGATAAGAAAATCTAAAACTTCCTGTTGTTTTCGGGTTAGGTGATGATTGGTGTTCATATTTGTTCTCTATTCGTTTTTGTTTATAGTAGACCAAGAACAAAAGGAGAACAAGTATTTGTTTGTTAATTTTGTGAAAAATATTAGGTTTTGTTTTTAAGTCGTTGATATTTCTAATGACTATTTATGATTATTGCTATGTGGTAGGTGTTTCTGAAGTCTTTAATCGGAAATCGAAGATTTAGTGATACTTACAGGCAGCGCGTAGGAATGATGTATGAAAGTGTTGCAAAACATACGGTTATTTAGGAAGGAGTATCTGATTTTAGCGTCCTTTCTCTAGTGCGGGACTGGAGAAAGGACGTGTGAAAACTTAAGGTTTAATGATAACTTCGTTACTGAAACTGGAACTGCCATTACTGTTTTCTGCGCTGATTTTAAATCTTACAGTGCTATCAGTTAATAACGAGGTAAATGAAATAGTGTCTGATGTGTCAAACAAGCTATATGAACAGATTGTGCTTCTGTTTTTTCCTTTGCCTGTCGTGGTTTCCTCACAGCGCCAGACATTGTAATGGGTGGCTGAATTAGAAGTTTCCCAATTTAATACAATTGTGCCACTCACTATTTTGTTTTTACCTCGGCCTGTCACAGTTTTATTTACTGTATAGGATAGGTTATTTGGAGTCTCCGGTGGCAAGGTTGCTGGATCTGTTAATGTTACTGTGATGCTTGCTGAATCAGTTATATTGTGATCGTCCTTAACCGTTAAAGTGACGTTATAGGTGCCAGCAACAGCATAGCTATGAGTTGGATTAGCTTGAGGTGAGCTATTTCCATCTCCAAAGTTCCAGTTATAGCTAAGGGTATTATTGCTATCAGGATCAAAAGAACCTACGGAAGAAAAGTCTATGCTGAGTACTTCACTATTGGCGGGAGCAAATGCTGAGGCAACGGGGGCATCATTTACGGCAATGACAGATATGGATACACTGCCATTTGCGGTGCCGCCAAAACCATCGTTTACCGTATAGTTAAAGCTATCAGTGCCATTAAAATTGTTATTGGGTACATAACTAACAGAGCCGTTGTTAAGGTTAGTGATGGTTCCATTAACGGTTGGAGATTGAATAGTGAAGCTTAATGCATCACCATCAGCATCAGATGATTGACTGGCTAAGTCGATTATTACGTCTTGGTCTTCTTGAGTGCTAATGCTGCTATTGGCTGTTAAGGGTGGATTATTAGCTGCGGTGTTGGCGCTGGCTGTAGATGATGGCTGGGTTGTGTTGTTGTAGGCATCTTTAGCCATAACCTGAAAGCTGTAATTGCTTCCAGCAAGTAACCCTGTTGCGGTATATTGACTGGATGATTGCCAGTCACTATCACTGCAATTGCTGCCACTTACACAGATAAAGTTGTATTGAATGCCTCCGGATTCATCTGTTGCAGTACTTGCCTGCATACTAATGCTGGTTCGTGATTGGCTGTAGGGTGCAACTGCCCAGCCCATGGGATTTGGTGAGGGCGCAGTATTATCAGATACTTGGCTGTACGGTTCAACTTTTCCGGAAATAAAATATTGACCTAAACTGCCATAATCAGAATAAGGGGATAGGCTGTTGCCTACGCCACTAATAGCAAGCAGATATTGTCCGCTACTGACTGTGGTGGTGATTTGTGCATCAGTTTCATCTAATGGATCATTACTTGTGATTAATTGACCCTCCCAATTATAAAGACTTACTTTAATATCAAGATTGGCACCTCGTCGTGCATTATTATAAAAAGAGTCCCATGCGGGAGTTACAATAATGTCTAAAGGGCCTGTGCCAGCATCAAAGCTAAAATAATCAACATCGCTGCTAGATCCAATAATGCCCTTATTGTCTTTGGCAATATTTTGAGGGTCTGTTTCTGGTGACGTAACATTAATATTACCCTGTACATCTACTAATAATGCAGTCGGGCTGAATATATCATTGCCATGGTCGTCAGCCCTACTGTTTAGGTGATTGGTTATGAGTTGAATATCATCTTGCTGTTGTGAGGCATCGGTGTATTCGCCTTTACTCCACTGTGTGACATTGGTGTAATAGCCAACCCCCATAATAGCTCCCCAAGAGACAAAGTTACTGCCGTGGCCGCCATAATATGCCTGTGTAGAGGTTCCATCATGAGAAAGACCTAAATTATGCCCCATTTCATGAGAGGCTGCCTCTGAAATATAAGGCGCGTATGAGGCTAGGTTGTTGTAGTAAACCAGAGCGGGAGAGTAGTAACTGGCATAGTTACTTCGGCCCCAAACGTTGACATAAGCAACGCCACCCGCAGTGGAGTAAGGCATGTTTTTGCCTGTCACCTCTTGATTGTGGGTGATTAAGATACGGCCAGTCGTTGGACCAAAATTTGAAGGCTCTTCGGTGGTCACATCGGTATTAAAAGGCGCGTAATCTTCAGCAATGCGATGCCATATTTCAGCAATTTGAGATAATTCAGCACTACTAAAAGAGGCTGTATTACCATCGGTATCAAATGGACGGGCTTCAATGGTTGATGAGCTCCAGGCGGTGTTACTGAATGTATGCCCATTAACATCAATATAAATAACGTTAGTCGCGCCGGGTTTGCTGTGTAGCTTAAATGTATCTGCCGCACTGATTGTTTGAGGTAGTGTGGTCGATTCAGTAACAGTCGTTGCAGGTTCTGGCATATCGAAAGAGTCACCAAATAGCACGCCTCCTTCATTATCAATTTGTATATGTTTTAAATCATGTTCGGTAAAAGCAAATGAATGCAGCCATTTTAGGGCTTTTTGTTGTTTATTATAAGCTAACGACTTTAATTTTGATTTGACTTTCCCTGTGGGTAATTCATCTATCAAAAATGGTGCATTTTTACCAAATTGTTTGACTTTATTTGGACTAGCGATGGTATAAACGGGGAGCAGTGAAACAGCTATTGCTGTTGCTAGCATTGTTTTTTTGAATTGAGTGGTGTTCATGGGAGTCTCAGGTTAATCTGTTAGTTCGGTAGACACTTTAGCGCGATATTCTCGCAGGTTTTGTGTGAAAAGTCGCAGTTTTAAGAAAGAGATTAAAGCAATTAGAGAGCTGTGATGAAGTCGATCATTTATAGGGAGGGTTATTATTAATGTTTGATATTTAATACAAATCAATCGGGTCAACATCAAGTGACCAACGTACTTTCTTACTTTCTTTAAGGGTGTAAAGTTTTGGGATCAATTGGACTAACAGGGTCTGTAAGTTTTTCCGTTGCGAGTTCTGCAGTAAAAGCTGGAAGTGATAATTTGCTGCACGTTTTGCCATAGGTGCTGAGACAGGGCCTAATATGAGTGTATCTGTCTTGATGGTTTGGATAATCTTACAAACAGCTTTTAAAAAGATTTGTGGGTCATTAGGGTTTATTGCATAAACTCTAAATAATGCCTGCGAACTAAAAGGCGGGAGTTGGGCTTGTTCTCGCTCTACCAGGGCTGTTTTGGCAAAACTGTTATAACCTTGTTTAAGTAACACTGTCAGTAAGGGATGATCTGGCTGTCGGGTTTGTAATACCACGGTTCCCGGCTTCTCTGCCCTGCCGGCACGACCGCCTACTTGAATGATTAATTGAGCTAATCTTTCAGCGGCATGAAAATCAATGCTAAATAAGCCGCTATCAACATCAAGAATAGCCACTAAAGTGACATTAGGAAAATGATGGCCTTTAGCCAGCATTTGGGTCCCTAAAATAATATCAACTTTGCCTTGATTAATCTGAGCTAGGTGATTTTCAAGAGAACCTTTACGTTGGGTTGAGTCCCTGTCCAGTCGCACGATGGTTTTTGATGGAAACAAGGTGTGTAAGGTTTTTTCTACTCGCTCAGTTCCTAAGCCTAGTGGTTTAAGATCAGCCGTTTTACAAGCAGGGCATTGTTGAATTAAATGTTGCTGGTAGCCACAGTGATGGCAACGTAAGACTCTTTCGTCATAATGTATTACTAAACTGGTATCACAACGGTGACAGCGGGCAATCCAAGCACAGGAATGACAAATGAGAACTGGTGCAAAGCCTCTGCGATTTAAAAACAGTAAAACCTGTTCATTTTTAGCCAGTGTGTTTTGAATATGTTTTATTAACGGTTCTGAAAGCCCATCTTGTAAATATTTATTCCGAATATCCAGTAATAAAAAATTAGGCTTAATTGCAACGCCTGCTCTTTCTGATAAATGTAATAACTGATAACGCTTAGATTCTACGTTATGCAGGCTTTCTAGTGATGGCGTTGCAGTTCCTAGAATAATAGGGATATTTAATAGTTTTGCTCTAACGATGGCAAGGTCTCGTGCAGAAAAACGAAAACCTTCTTGTTGCTTAAAAGAGGCATCATGTTCCTCATCTAAAATAATCAGTCCTGCATTTTTTAATGGCGTGAATAATGCGGAGCGAGTGCCCAAAAGAATGGCGCTCTGACCTTGTTGCATTTCCAGCCATGAATTGTGACGCTGGGTTTCTGTCAGCTTGGAATGTGAGAGTGATAGAGCAACCGAAAAGCGTTGTTTAAAACGCGCTTCTAACTGAGGTGTTAGAGTAATCTCGGGTAGCAATACAATGACTTGTTGACCTTGATCCAGCACTTTCTGAATTACTTGCATGTAGACTTCGGTTTTACCGCTTCCGGTAACGCCTTCCAATAAAGATACAGAGAATGAACCTAATTTAGCGATTAGGGTATTGATGGCCTCTAATTGCTGCTCATTCGCCTGTAAGGGGGATTCTGTCTTGGATAAGTCTGGGGCGGGGGATTTAGTGCGTAATTCGGTGTTGATCATGCCTTTTTCAAGCAATGCTTTAATTGCAGGTCGCCAGTTTTTATCTGTTTGAGCAAGTATTGACGCAGGTATGCAACTGGATGATTGCAATAGCTGAAATATTTGCTGTTGTTTGGGGCTGCGTTTTAATTGTTCGACATTTAAACATTTACCTTTAGCTGATAAAGAATAATAGTTTTCTTGAGGCAGTACGGCGGTTTTGCCTTTACGTAAAGAAACAGGGAAAGCCGCACTAAATACTTCACCTAAAGGATGATGATAATAACGACTTGCCCAGTGTAGTAGTTGAATGTCTTTGTCACTTATCAAGGGTGTTTTATCAAGAATTTCAATTGCTTGTTTTAAGCGCTCACAATTAATATCACTATTAGTAACCGTCTCAACAACAAAGCCTACTTTTTGTGATTTACCAAAAGGCACTAATACGCGACAGCCAGGAAAAATATGAGGGGTATTAGCGGGTGCTAAATAATCAAATAAACGGTTTAAAGGAATAGGTATGGCTACTCTAATAATAGCTGTTTTTTGTTCGATTAAGTTAGCCATTAATTGTGATTGTTTTTTGATGAATAGGAGCTAAGTGCTTAGTGTTATTGAAGCAAATGAAGTTACCCACAGAAGCTGTGGATAAGTCTGTGGATTAAGGCTTTTTAAACTACCTTGAATCCCGTTTTTATTGGGGTGGAGCTAGATTGTGTTAATTTGATGCGCATTGTATAATTCTTAATTATCAACATGTTATATATGTCAATAAGTACTTGTGGTTTTTTAGATGAGGTTAATATAAATATAAATTTTTCATGTGTATAAGGTGAATAATATGTCTTATAAATGTAAGTAATAAGTTACGGTTTTACAAATTTAAGTGTCATCCGGTCACTTTCCCCTATAGCTAAATACTTTTCACGACCTTGATCTTTTAATCGTAGTGTAGGTGGCAATGTCCAGACACCTTTAGGATGGATTGTCGAGTCGTTTGGGTTAGCATTAATTTCTGATTTTTCTATAAATTTAAATCCTGCATTTTCTGCTAAAGTAATTACATAAGCTTCTGTTACATAGCCGGATTTTGCTTTCGGATCTTGCTTGCTTTTAGCTAAGGCGCGGTGTTCAACGACGCCTAATATGCCCCCTGGTTTTAATGCATCGTACATGGCTTTAAATACACTTTC
>WTAG01000598.1 GCA_013139755.1 Methylomarinum sp.
AGCTTTATGGCATAGACCCTTTAATTGAAAACACTTTTCAATCTTTCTGGCAGCAACAATATGAAGATGGGGAGGGTTTGCGATTAATGACCGAGGAAAACACCGTTATAATCAGCCGGCAAACAGCGCAGAATATGCAGTTGCAAATTGGTGATCCATTTACCGTTACAACTGATACGGGGGACCATGTTTTGAAAATTATTGATTGGTTGCCTGAGAATGATGCCAAAGAATTGTTTGAACATTTGATTATTACCGATATTGCCACTGCACAGGAAATATTGGGTTTGGTTGGCAAACTCAGTGCTATAGATGTAGTTATTGGACAGGACCAGACAGCAAAAATACAGCAGATACGCGAAGCATTACCCGCTGATATTTTATTGATGTCACACAATAATCAGATAGAATCACTGCGGCAAATGACGCGTGCATTTTCTATCAATTTAACTGCTTTGGGTATGTTGTCTCTATTGGTAGGACTGTTTTTAATCTATAACACCATGACTTTTTTAGTTATTCAGCGTAGGCATTTAATCGGTAGTCTACGTTCGATTGGTGTAACGCGGCAGCAAATATTTAGATTGATTATGGGCGAAGCCTTATTGCTGGCTGTTATTGGTACGGTTTTGGGGATAGTACTAGGCATTGTTTTGGGACAGGGTCTATTACATTTGATTTCGGGAACCATCAATGCCATTTATTTTCCTGTTGATCATAGCTCATTAATGGTGACCCCCCTGCAAATTGGCAAGGGTTTTTTAGTGGGCATAGTCGCGACTTTACTGGCCGTTTTAGCACCAGCCTGGGAAGCTACTAGGCAATCTCCACAGGGAGTATTGCTGCGGTCAGAATTGGAATCCGCTGTACGTCGATTAATTCAATCAGCCGCTATGTTGGCAGTGCTCTTTATTCTTAGTGGTTTAAGTCTGGTTCTGTATACAGACAATAGTGTCAGTCTGGGATTAGCCGGTATTTTTCTGATGCTGTTCGGCTTTGCTTTATTGATGCCACTGGTTACCTTTGTGCTTATGACTGTGTTTGAGAAGATTTTAGCTCGTTCCTCCAGTGTGTTAGTCCGTCTACCGGTACGTATGGTGAAGGCTGAAATTAGCAGAACCGGCTGTGCGATAGCAACATTAATGATTGCTGTTGCAGCAGCGATAGGGATGGATTTAATGATAGGCAGTTTACGCCAGACTGTTTCCGAGTGGGTACAAACCAGTTTGCAAGCAGATCTGTATGTGAATTTATCCGGTAATATGCAGGCAGCCAATAAATCGGAAGCAGACCGCTTACTGAAACAAAAGTTGGCAGAACTGAACGGGGTGGAGATGCTCAGCAGTGTTCTGCGCACTAAATTAATTAGCGCTAATACGCTCACCAAAGTTTCAGTGTTTGAACTCAATGCAAAGTCCAGACAGGGGTTTGTTTTTAAACGAAATCAGAATAATGAAGTATGGGAATCATTTAACCGTCAAAACAGTGTTTTTGTGACTGAGCCCTATGCTTATCATCAGGGTATTGAGATTGGAGACAACATTCTGCTACGAACAACTCAAGGAGAAAAAGTCTTTGCAGTGATTGCGATTTATGCTGATTACAGTGGTGATCAAGGGCATATTGCCATGAGTCGTGAGAACTACAAAAAATACTGGCCGGATCTGGGCTATAGCGGCATTGGTATTTATGCAGAGCAGGGGGCCAATATTGTACAACTGGAAGCAGGCATCAAACAATTACTGAAGCCTTATCAAACGGTAAAATCCGAACAGGCTATATATAAAGTATCCATGCAAATGTTTGAACAAACTTTCAGAATTACCGAAACCTTACGCTGGCTAGCCGCCATTATTGCTTTTGTAGGGGTATTTAGTGCACTGATGGCATTACAGTTTGAACGTATTCGACAGTTCGGAATTCTTCGAGCCATAGGTATGACCCCTGGACAGTTATCTCGACTTATCAGCATCGAAACCGGATTAATGGGATTGGTAGCTGGTCTGATTGCTGTTCCAGTCGGCTTTATCATGGCTTATCTGTTGATTTTTGTGGTTTATCAGCGTTCGTTTGGCTGGACCATGGCTTTTCATTTTAATGCAGGTGTGGTTTTTCAGGGTCTGATACTGGCTTTAGTATCCGCTTTGCTTGCAGGTGTGTTGCCTGCTTTAAAAATGGCACATACTAAGCCCGCTGATGCATTGAGGTCTGAATAAACATGCGGCGCCTGATGCTATGGGTTTTAATTATTACAGTTAGTTTAGCGCTAAGCTGGTTTTTTTTGCCGCAACAAAACCTAACTAAGCCTGAATCGAAATCCTCAATTAACGATATTGTTTCAACAGAAAGGGAGTCGTTTGCACGGGTGTTAAAACCGCGAGCATTCATATTTCCGCAAGACCATGGTCCACATCCGAAATACCTTATAGAGTGGTGGTATTTTACCGGTAATTTACAAACTGATGTTGGGAGAAAGTTTGGGTATGAATTGACTTTTTTCCGTCTTGCACTGACACCGGAACGGCAAATAACAGCATCAAACTGGCGTAATAATCAGCTATATATAGCGCATTTTGCCCTGACCGATGTTGATAATCTACAATTTTATACCGATGAACGTTTTAGTCGTGCCGGGAACGACCTGGCTGGAGCGGCAACAGAAAAGTATCATGTCTGGTTGTATGACTGGAAGGCTGAAGCGATTGATGAAACCGGTTTAGCTATTAATTTAGAGGCAAAAAATGACGATTTCGCTATTGCTTTACGACTCGACTCAAAAAAGAAAATCGCTTTGCAAGGTGTTGATGGTTTTAGCAGGAAAAGCCCAAAAGCAGGTAACGCATCATATTATTATTCTTATACTCGAATGGCAACAACAGGAAGTATTCAGATCAAACAGCAACAATTTTCCGTAACCGGCATTAGCTGGATGGACAGAGAGTGGAGCAGCAGTTCATTGTCGGCACAACAAACAGGCTGGGATTGGTTTGCGTTACAATTATCCGATAACAGCGAATTAATGTTTTACCGCTTTAGACGTAAGGATGATAGTCTTGATACGAATAGTTCCGGCGCTTTTTTTCATGCGGATGATTCTAAAACATCATTAAAGTTTTCAGATGTTGCAATTAAAGTCCTGGATTATTGGATTAGCCCACATACAAACATTAGCTATCCATCAAAATGGCATTTGTCCATTCCTAGACTAGGACTTGAATTGGATATTTCTCCTCTAATCAATGACCAGGAACTCAACGTCGCATACCGTTACTGGGAAGGTGCTGTGAGTATCACCGGCAAAAAAAACGACCAGTTTATTTCAGGGCAGGGATATGTTGAATTAACGGGATATCAATAACCCTAGAAAATCTGTTCTCAACTGATTAACCAGCCTGTTGTACACGAAGCAATACAGAAACATTACTTATTAATAAAATATAAGAATCCAGGTTAGAAAGAATTTGTTAAATGAAATATGAGACAATCAACTATCTGATCTCAAGTTCAATGGCTGGGTTATTTATTTCCAGCTGCCTTAGTTATCGAAGATGCAAGGCATCCATCATTCAGAGGTGCTTCATTAGTATAAAACCATGAAAATTGATTCTGAAAATGAAAAGTTAAATAAGGTTTTCCACTACCATCAACAGACTAAACATGGATTACATCGTTCTGCTGATGGACCGGGTTATCTGGACTGGAAAAATCAACCTGATCCCTTTCGACGCTATCATGGCTCACCTTTAATTTCGTTAGCAGTGGATACAGGCATTGAATCACCACTTTATGATTCGCTTTATTACCCAGATAGTAATTTAGCCCAACCGTTTAATAGTCAAACTATCTCCTGTTTATTGAGACACAGTATGGCTTTGACAGCATGGAAACAGGCGGGTGAATCTCGCTGGGCGTTACGTGCTAATCCTTCTAGCGGCAATCTGCACCCTACAGAAGCTTATCTATTGTCTCCAACAATAAACAACTTATCATCTAATCCAATGATTGCTCATTATGCGCCTCAAGAGCATGCATTAGAAAAACGCTGTGATTTATCAAATTCACTCTGGAAATTATTGACAGAAGATTTTAATGAGCCTGTATTATTTATAGGTATCAGTAGTATTTATTGGCGGGAAGCCTGGAAATACGGTACAAGAGCTTATAGATACTGTCATCTTGATGTAGGACATGCACTGGCTGCAATCAGCTTTTCTGCAGCATCATTGGGCTGGCATTGTCAGGTACTGGAAAACAGTTCGGCTCAGCAACAAAGAATGCTTTTGGGACTGCCGGACAATCATAACGATGAAACAGAACAACCTGACTGTCTGATTGCAATCACTCAAACAAAAAATAAACGTCCGATTTTGTCTCTACCTGATCAAGCCATTCAACAAATTGCTTTATCTGACTGGCAAGGCGAGGCGAATAGTTTAAGTAGTACCTTTGTTTCCTGGGATGCAATAAATACCGTTGCTACCGCGTGTGAAAAACCCACGACTGAGCTATTTGCATTAAACAATGATATTAGCAAAGCAAAAACAGCAGAGCATTATCATTCGACTATTAATGCGCATAATGTAATACAGCAACGCCGTAGTGCAGTAGCCATGGATAAGCAGACTTATATTAAAGCAGAACAGTTTTACCAGCTACTTTCCAGGCTAATGCCGGAGCATGTTGAAACGCCTTTTAATTTATTGATTTCAGCTGCCAGAGTACAGTTGATATTTTTTGTGCATCGGGTAGAAGGGATTAAACCAGGGGTTTATTGCTTGATTCGTGCCTCAGATGCATTGTCTGAACTAAAATCAGAAATGGACTCGCAGTTTATCTGGCAAAAAATAAAAATGTGCCCCAAAAAATTACCTTTATTCTGTTTAATTGAAGGAGATGTCAGGTCACTTTCACAACAGTTATCTTGTCAGCAAGACATTGCTTCCGATGGCTGTTTTTCAATGGCAATGTTATCCCGATTTAAACAAACACTACAAAAAACAGGAGCCTGGTTATATCCTCAACTTTATTGGGAATGTGGCATTATCGGACAAGTGCTTTATCTGGAAGCAGAGGCGATGAAAATACAAGGGACAGGAATAGGCTGTTTTTTTGATGACCCTGTGCATGAATTTCTTGGCTTGCAAGACATGAATTTCCAAACCCTGTATCACTTCACCATCGGCGGAGCTATTCATGATGATAGAATCCTGACACATCCCGCTTATAGCATTCACACATCGAATATTGAGAGCTTATTATGAAACAACTACATAGAAAAGATTTGTTTGGCTGGTCAGAATTTAATCAACAACGAAATCTGGATTTTCATAGTATATGCTGGGTTCGTGATCAAGGTAATGTGTTAATTGATCCGTTACCCCTATCAGAGCATGATCTAACGCATTTACAAATATTAGGCGGTGCCAGTATTATAGTCATTGCCAATAGCGATCATTGTCGAGACGCAGAAAATATTGCAGCACAAACCGGGGCGAAAATAGTCGGCCCAGCAGGGGAGC
>WTAG01000241.1 GCA_013139755.1 Methylomarinum sp.
AACTTTGCGCATTTTGCTGTAAGTGAAACTGGCAACGTTGCCATGGCACGCTTGGAAAAACCGCTCTCTTAGCTGCCTTTAGTCCAGAATGAGCATCGCTTGTAACAAGCTCTACCCCATGTAAGCCCCTGGATTGTAAGTCTTGTAAAAAACCCCTCCAATGCACCTCTTGCTCTGACAGCTTTGCAGATATACCAAGAATCTCTCTTTTACCATTTCCTCCAATACCGATCGCTACCAAAATAGCACAATCTATTACTCGCCCTTCATATCTAATTTTTTCATAGCGAGCATCCAAAAACAGATATTTGTAAAGCCCCAGCGGCCGTTTGTTAGCGCAAAGTAGTAATGTCCTCTTTTAGCAATGTTAAAATGTCCTCTTTTGAAAATAAATATGGAGGCACAAAACGTGGCTACAGAGGAATTTATTACCATGAATAAAAAAGAAATTTTACGCTTGCAGTCTATAGAAAAGCTTAACGATGGGATGCTGAGCCAAAGTATGGCCAGCAAGATTTTGAAGATAAGCTGCCGCCAAATAAGAAGACTGGTAAAAGCCTACAAACAGCAAGGTGCAAAGAGCCTGATATCAAAAAGACGCAACAAACCGAGCAACAACAGGATTTGCGACCAAGCCAAGCAAAATATTTTAGAAGTTATCAAAGAAAAGTATATTGATTTTGGGCCAACTTTTTTAAGAGAAAAGTTGATAGAAAATCACAATATAACTGTTTCAAGGGAAACTTTACGGAAATGGATGGCAGCTGAAAACATCTGGAAAACAAAACGTCGTAAACAAGCGCGAATTCACCAAATGCGTGAGCGACGGAGCTGTTTTGGTGAATTAGTACAAATTGATGGTTCACCGCATGATTGGTTTGAGGGTCGTGGTGAAAAATGTTGTTTGTTAGTTTTTATTGATGACGCTACCAGCAAGCTTGTAAGTTTGCGATTTGAAGAAACAGAAACAACGGCTGGATATTTTAGAGCAGCAAAAGAATATGTAACTACGTACGGATTACCAATGGCCTTTTACAACGACAAACACAGTATTTTTAGAGTCAATATGCCTGGCTGTGAAGGAACAACACAATTTGGACGCGCAGCACAAGAGCTAGGGATTGAAATTATCTGTGCTAATAGCCCGCAAGCCAAAGGACGTGTTGAACGAGCCAATGCTATACTCCAGGATCGTTTAGTAAAAGAGATGCGGTTACGAGGTATAAGCGACATAAAAAAAGCGAATGCTTACTTGGCAGAGTTTATTGAGCAATATAATAAAAAATTTGCGGTTGAGCCAAAAAGTAGCGCTGATGCGCATGTAAAGTTAAGCGGCAATGAAAACTTAGATTTGATTTTTTGTTTTAAAGAAGAGCGAGAGTTATCAAAAAACCTAGAATTAAGCTACTACAACACTCTGTATCAAATTAAAACAGAAAACAGAGGGTATAGGCTGCGGCATGCTAAAGTTACAATCTGCGAAGATTTAGATGGAAAAATAACGATAAAATACAAGGGTGAAAAACTTAGGTACAGCCGTTATAAAAAACAAAAAAAGACGGCTGAAATTATCGAAGCAAAAGCTCTGAACTATAAAGTAGATTTTATCGTAAAAAACCGTTACAAGCCTGACGTAAATCATTCATGGAGACGGCATAAAACAACATACGGATCTTTATTTACGGGTTGTTAAACAAGCTTGCTTTCGTATTGTTTTTTTTAAAAATCCCTGACCTTTAAATCTCAAGCATTTGGAAAGATAACTTTAGACTTAGACAGCCATAGGTTGTCAGTAAATCACATTACAATCATCGGCTATTCAGCCTTACCACAATTGAATAACATCAGGCTACAAAAGCATCTGGTTGATTATTTTCCATAGGATTGAGCTTGCGCACCATATTTTATTGATTTTTATCCAGCAAAAGCTCTATATATTTTTTGGAAAAGAGGACATTTTAACTTTGCAGAAAAGCGGACATCTCTACTTTGCGTTGACAGTATTAGAAATTGAAGCTTAGTCAATCCAGCTAGAGGCTCGATGTTTGTGATTTGGTTGTGCGTAAGGAGTAGCCTCTCAAGATTTGTCAACCCAGCCAAAGGTTTGAGGTTTGTTATCTTATGATTGTACCCAAGGTCTAGCTGTTCAAGTTTAGTTAGCCCAGTCAAAAAAGAAATGTCTGAGATATCGTTGTTTGGAAGGTATAGCTGTTTAAGGTTTGTCAACCCAGTCAGAGGTTCGATGTTTGGGATCTTGTTGCCACCAAGGTTTAGCAGTTCGCCACGAAGGTCTAGATTTTCAAGTTTAGTTAACCCAGCCAGAGGTTCGATGTTTGTGATTTGGTTTATGTCAAGAGATAGCTCCTTAAGGTTGGTTAACCCAGCCAGGGGTTTGATGTTTTTGATCTGGTTGTCATGAAGATATAGTGTTTGATCTTGCTACCATTTAGTAGACACACCGAAGAGAAATAAAGAGTATAATCTTTTAATTTTTTGAGGTGTTAAATGAATGAAAGAAAAGTAAGAGTTTACGATAAAGAATTTAAATTAAATGCTGTACAACTATACTTAACAAGTGGGCGTAATTACCTGCAAGTAAGTAGAGAAATAGGCATACCAGTAGGAACATTGGTAACCTGGGTCAATAGCCACAAAAAAGATGGTAAGGAGGCTTTTCCTGGTAAGGGTTACGTAAAACCATCAGATGCGGAGGTGGCTGCATTACGTAAAGAATTAATGATTGTGCGCGAAGAGAGGGACATTTTAAAAAAAGCGCTGGGCATCTTCTCGTCACGACCGAAATGAAATATCAGTTTATGAAGAGGCATAAGGACGAATTTAAAATAGAGAGGATGTCCAGTGTGTTTGATGTATCGCGTAGCGGCTACTATAAATTTATTATTCGCATACCTTCAGATCGAGCGCAGGAAAATTACAGGCTGTTGGGTAAAATAAAAGATAGCTATCTAAATAGTCGAAAAACATACGGTAGTCCAAGGGTTTGCTCAGAATTAAGAGCAGGTGGTGAAACGTGTTCAAGAAAAAGAGTGGCCAGAATAATGAAAGAATATGATATGGCAGCAAAGATGAAAAAAAGATTTAAAGTAACAACAAAAGCTAATCCGAACAAGATACCGGCTCCTAATTTGCTTAATCAAAATTTCGCAGCAAAAGAACCAGATCAACGTTGGGTTGCCGATTTTACCTATGTAGATACAAAAGAGGGATGGTTGTACGTGGCCGCTGTTATGGACTTGTTTTCTCGTCGTATAGTAGGACTTGCTATGAGCGATCGCATGAAGGATGATTTGGTCATAGCAGCTTTACAGCAAGCGCTTACTCATCGTCACCCAAATGCGGGGCTGATACATCATTCGGATCGTGGCAGTCAATACGCTAGTAAAGATTTTAGAGGTTTATTAATGAAATATTGTATAGTTGCTAGCATGAGTGGAACAGGTAACTGCTACGATAATGCTGTTATTGAAAGCTTTTTTCATACTCTTAAAACAGAGCATATTTATTTTGAACAGTATGAAACACGCGAACAAGCTAAGCGCAGTATATTTGAATATGTAGAAGTGTTTTATAACCGCCAAAGACGGCATTCTACTTTAAAATATATGTCGCCGGTTGTGTTTGAAAAACAATGGCAACAAGAGGTAAGGGGTTTTTCTTCTTAGTGTCTAAAAAAAGGTTGCAAGATCAGTTTTAAGTTTAGTCAGCTCAACCAGAGGTTCGATGTTTATAATCTGGTTGTTGGCAAGTATTAGAAATTGAAGCTTAGTCAATCTAGCTAGAGGCTCGATGTTTGTGATTTGGTTAGCTCTAAGATCTAGATTCTCAAGCTTAATTAACCCAACCAGAGGTTCGATGTTTGCGATGTTTATCCGTGATAAATATAACGAGTTATGTTGCTTTAATTCTGACACGCTTCCTTCTTTTAATAATTCATCAATTGTATGTTGAATATCTTTT
>WTAG01000074.1 GCA_013139755.1 Methylomarinum sp.
TTAACCGTTTTAAGACGGGTAGAAAGTCGAGGGGCGTTAGATACAGCCCATAGAATGATGCAAACATGCGGGCAAGTGTTCCGTTATGCCGTGGCAACGGGTAGAGCTGAACGTGATCCATCCATAGACTTAAAAGGCGCGTTACCTCCTGCTAAAAAATCACATTTAGCCAGTCTTATTGATCCTGTCAAAATAGGGCAACTCTTACGCGCCATTGATGACTATGAGGGGCATTTTGTCACTAGATGCGCTATGAATTAGCCCCTTTGGTTTTTGTAAGACCAGGCGAATTACGCCAAGCTGAATGGTCAGAAATTGACCTTGATAACCAAGAATGGCGTATTCCAGCCGAAAAAATGAAAATGCGAGAATTGCATATTGTCCCCTTATCCGCTCAAGCACTGGTAATACTTAACGATATAAAACCCTTAACAGGTCACGCTCGTTATGTTTTCACAAGTATCAGAACCAATACGCGCCCCATGTCAGAAAATACCGTAAATGCTGGGTTAAGGCGTTTGGGTTACAGCAAAGAAGAAATGACAGGACACGGTTTTAGATCAATGGCTTCAACGCTATTGAATGAACAAGGCTGGCATAAAGACGCGATAGAAAGGCAATTAGCACATGCAGAACGTGATTCAGTAAGAGCCGCTTATAACTACGCAGAACACCTGCCAGAACGTAAAAAAATGATGAATGCGTGGGCTAACTATTTGGATGGTCTAAAAAGTGGTGCTGATGTAATACCGATTTTAAAACAGGCTTAATAGTTTAACTGAGCTAGGTTGATCCCCGAAAGCAGAACTCGTCATTCTGTTGCTCAGTTTCTTATTTTGACGGTTATACACTTTTGACGGGGTGTTTTTATGGAAGAAGCTAAACTTCCAAGTGTTGTGCAAAGTTTATTGTTAGATACTGATGAACATAAAGTTCCAGAGGCTAGAGAGGCTAGAGAGGCTTTAGATAGATTGACAGAAATATTATTTAATAATAAAGACTGTCGATACAAAGCACTTATACAAGCATTTAATTATTTTGATGGTATGTTTAAGGCTAATATTTATGCTTCATACAGATGGCAATGGGAGTTATTTATAGAGTGTTTGATTTACACTGCTGGTGAATATTCACCAGAACAGTTAAAAGGGAGCGATACGATTACTGGAATGAAGGATCGCGAAGTTGAAATGAAAGCTAAAGTGAAAGCTGTTAGTAAAAAAGCCAAAGAATTGGCTAAATTGATGCGTGAAATTGAAGTGCATCGTGATAAGCATGGTTTTTTCGAACCTGATTATGACAACCCAATTAAATTAATTATTAAGTCTGCTAAAACAATGAGAAATTCTGATGATAAAGCAGGTAGGGAAAGAGCCTCCCTATTTATTCATTAGTCAATGTTATTTCAAGTCAAACAATACACAATTACTCGCCGGATCTTTTTAAAAGAAGAATCTATGCAAAAAAATACAAACAAACTTGACGGGCCATCAGGAGATGGTCGAAGTTTAAGCCTTAATACTTTCCGAATGAAAAAAGTGGATATACAAATATAATATGAAATATACCAAGTTCTTGTATACTCTAAAATAAAGGAACATATATAGACTATCTTTCAAATGCGCACTGTTCTACTAATTTTGTAATAATTACATTAAATATTAGGAATGCACTTCAGAATTAAATCTGCCAAATTATTTAATTCTCAACATTTTCTATTGGGTAAAAACTTTATGAGTCTCATAAAACTATTTTTAATTGCCCTTTTGTTCCATCGTATTTCATTTGCATATGGCGGTACAGACTTAGAAAAAATAAAATTACAACTGCAATGGAAATATCAGTTTCAATTTGCAGGTTTTATTGTTGCAAAAGAAAGGGGCTATTACCGAGAAGCGGGGCTTGATGTAGAATTATTAGAGTATAACAATAGCGATATAGCTCAGGATCTGGTAGATAATGTCGTTGATTTCGGAGTCAGCAATATTTTAATTGCCATAAAAGAAAGTAAGTTAGAAAAAGTCAGCTTACTCGCCACTTATTTTCAACGTTCACCTCTGGTTATTCTTGCACAACCTGAAATTAAATCCGTACTGGATCTAAAAGGAAAGCAGGTCATGATGAGTTATAACAACCGTTTTAACAGCTCACTATCAATACTACTTGATTATTTTGAAATCAATGATGACCGAAAAATCCAGTTTATTGAGCCAACTTTTAATCTCGAAGACTTCATTGAAAAAAAAGTGGATGCCATCACAGCCTTTCGTTCCTATGAATTGTATGAGCTGGATAGAAGAAAAATCCCATATACTATCATCGACCCTGTAGAACATGGCTTTTCAACCACGGCTATTAATCTTTTTGCTTCTCATGAAAAAATAAAAAACAATCCTGAGCAGGTTAAAGCATTTTTAGCGGCATCAAAAAAGGGATGGCAATATGCACTAGGGCATATTGATGAAGTGGCACAACTCATACATGAGAAATATCAACCCAATCGAACTCTCGAGCATCTAAAGTATGAAGGAAAAATCACCAAAGAATTAATGCTTCTTAACCTCTATGATATTGGTGAAGTGAATAAAAATTTTGTACTGAAAACCTATCAGCAATTGGTTAGGTCAGGAAAAATTGATAAAAATGAAACAACGGAGCAACTGATTTATAAAGAACCAGAAGAACAAATCAGTTTGACCCCTGACGAGCAGGATTGGATTAACAAGAACCCTGTTGTGACCTTTACTGGAGATCCAAACTGGCTTCCTTATGAAGCATTTACTGTAGATGGAAGCTATATTGGGATTGTAGCAGAACATCTTAAATTAATTGAAAAGACTACTGGTATTCACTTTAAAACCATTCCCGTATCCAGTTGGACTGAATCTCTGGAGAAAGCGATGCGAGGCGATGTGAAGGTGATATCAGGTGATGCGGCAGATGATATCCTGAATAGAAATTTCTTACCAGTTGAACAATATAATAAAAATCCCATCGTTATTGTCATGTCTCATCGACATCACTACGTAGAGCATCTGGATGAAATCAAAGACAAGAAGATCGCTATTATAAAGGATTATGGCTACACGGCTGACATTTTAAAACAGTATCCCGATATTCCCTTTATTATGGTTGAGAATATCCAACAAGGTCTGAACGGGATTGCGGAAGGGAAATATGATGCTATGCTTGCCACTATGGCGTTAGCCAGTTATCACATGGCAGAGATGGGTTTACACAATATCAGGGTGGTTGGTAAGACCCCGATTATTATGAAACTGACTTTGTTCATCGACAAGAACCAGCCATTACTTCATTCCATTATCAATAAGGCTCTAAAATCCATCTCCAGAGATGAATCACAGGATATTCTACAGAGCTGGATAAAGAGAAAATACGTCGAAAAAACCAATTACGGCTTGGTTGTCATAATCGGTTTTGGTTTGCTGCTGATAGTCGTCATTATTCTATTATGGAATCGCAGGCTTCAACAGGAAATCCGGTTGCGATTACAATCAGAAAGAGAGTTGAGAAATACTTATGAGGATCTTAATGAAGCTCAGCATTTGGCCAAGATAGGTAACTGGACTCTGGATTTAGCTACAGATAAATTGACCTGGTCGGGTGAAATTTACCGAATATTTGAAATTAATCCACAACATTTCAATGTAACCTATGAAGCGTTTCTTAACGCTCTCCATCCTGATGACAGGGATAAGGTGAATCAAGCCTATAAAAAGTCACTAGAAACTAAACAGTCATATTGTATCTGCCATCGATTAAGATTTTCTGATAATCGAATAAAGTGGGTTGAGGAAAGGTGTAAAACACAGTATGGCAAACAAGGTGAACCGCTCTTATCACGCGGAACCATTCAGGATATTACCCTGCAAAAGCTGACTGAAATCGAGATTCAAGAAAGTAATGATAAATTCCGTGCATTGACGGAAACAACGCAAGATTTTATATGGGAGGTTACAGTGGATGGTACCTACACCAATGTCATTAAGTTAAGCCGCAAGCCATTGAATATGTTATAATAATACCTATTAAAAAGACAGTTACCCAGAGGTTTAAAATGAATAAAAACCTCCTTATTAGAGAATACTTATAATCTAATTAA
>WTAG01000036.1 GCA_013139755.1 Methylomarinum sp.
ATGAATATGCGGATAACCTGCTGGATTTAAATCTTGTTCTTTTAAAGCATCAATATACGTTGACTGAATTAAATCACCCGTAATTTCACCTCTTACACGTTCCTCATACATCTTTTTAACAACACGAACAGGAACTTTTCCTGGACGAAAACCATCGACCTTAACTTCGCGCGCTAACGACTTAAATCGAGCTTCCATTTTTCCCTGGATCATTTCTTCAGGAAGACTAACAGTCATTTTACGGCTTAATTCCGATGTCTTTTCGACAGAAACTTGCATTACTTTACCTCAAACAATGTGTGATTATTCAGATACCGATGATCGGTAAATCATATTAGGATATGACTAGAAATTAACGGTGATTATCGTTAACTATAAAATTTCTTGTGGTGCGAGCGGAGAGACTTGAACTCTCACATCTTACGATACTGGTACCTAAAACCAGCGCGTCTACCAATTCCGCCACGCTCGCCCATAAAGAAATTCTATTATAACTGTTTTTTCAGATCACGCAACAATTTTATTAATCTTATTTTAAAACTGTTAATACCGCATCATAATCAGGTTCGTTTGCCACATCCCCTACCAGCTCTGTATAAAGCACTGTATCTGATTCATCAAGCACGACAATCGCACGCGTAGTTAATCCAGCCAAAATGGTATCAACAATTTGAACCCCATAGTCTTCAGCAAAATTTGAGCGAAAGCTTGATAAAGCCTCAACATTTTTTAAACCTTCTGATTCACAAAAACGCCCTTGCGCAAAAGGCAGATCTGCCGAAATAACCAGGACAACAGTATTATCAAGATGACTGGCTTTTTGATTAAATATACGAGCTGAGGCCGCGCATGTTGGTGTATCCAAACTGGGAACTATACTTAATACTTTTCTTTTACCTGCGTAATTTGCTAAAGAAACATCTTTCAACTGACCACTGACCAATAAAAAGTCAGGTGCTACAGTACCAACCGCTGGTAATTCGCCAGAAGTTTTAATGGGTTTACCTTGAAATGAAATTGTTGCCATATTTTAGTCTCTATCTTATTAGATCATACATAGACTGAGCAAAAATAGCCCAGTCTAGTAGCGTTATTTCTTTTTGTTATATTTTACTAAACGCTGGCGCTTTTTTATCTGCCTATCGGTTAGTTTATTTTTCTGCCCTTGAAATGGGTTCTCAGTTGATTTAAACACCAACCTTACTGGCGTCCCATGCAACTCCATTTGAGTTCTGAAAAAATTCATCAGATATCGTTTATATGCGCCTGGCAGTGCATCTGTTTGCACCCCGTGAATAACTACAGTAGGTGGATTTCGACCGCCTTGATGCGCATATTTTAATTTTATTCTACGACCATTAACCAACGGCGGCTGATGAGTTGCCACAGCCTCCTTTAAAATTCGTGTTAAGACTGGTGTAGACATATCAACCATTGCGGCATCATATAAGTCATGCACAACATCAAATAACTTACCAACGCCACTACCATGCAATGCTGATATGGGGCGTTTTTCTGCAAAATCCAAAAACGATAACTTTATATCCAACTGTTTCTTTATCAGTTCTTTCTGATCAACCGAGATACCATCCCATTTATTCAAACCTATAATTAGTGCTCGTCCTGCTTCAAGCACCATACCTAATAGATGAGCATCCTGATCTGTAATACCTTCTCTAGCATCAACCAAATAAATAACCACATTTGATTTTTCTACAGCCTGCAATGCCTTAATAATACTAAACTTTTCAACAACCAATGATACCTTGGCTCTTCTACGCATACCCGCAGTATCAATTAAGGTAAATTTCTGTTCATTTCTTTCAAAAGGTATATAAATACTGTCTCTTGTTGTTCCCGCTTCATCAAAAACAACAACACGCTCTTCACCTAGAATCCGATTAACCAGAGTAGATTTACCAACATTAGGTCTTCCTACAACAGCTATACTGATACCCTTTTCTTCCTCTTCAATCTCTTCATCATCTGGCGGCACCAGAATGTCAATCTGCGATAACAACTCTTTAACACCACGCCCATGCGATGCCGCAATCTGAACTGGTTCGCCTAGCGCTAAAGAATAAAAATCAACTGTTGCAACTGCCGCATTAAGCCCATCAATTTTGTTGGCCACCAAAACAATCGGCTTATTTAGCTTCCTCAATGAATCTGCAATAGCCTCATCTGAACTATTCATCCCCTCTCTAGCATCCACTAAAAAGAAAACAACATCAGCTTCTTCTAAAGCGACCTGAACCTGCTTTTTAGCAAAACCATCAATCCCTTCACTGTCGTCAGTGATCCCGCCTGTATCAACAACTAAACAATCTCTTTCGCCTCGTCTTACACGACCATACTTCCGGTCTCTGGTTAACCCAGGGTAATCCGCTACTAAAGCCTCTCGACTGCGAGTCAAATAATTAAACAGTGTAGATTTCCCTACATTTGGACGCCCGACTAGGGCTATAACAGGTAACATTTAAGCTAAAAACCTCGATTGAGTGCGGATTTTATTGAAACTAAGAAACAAACACATCACCAGAAATCGACATGTTTTTTATATTGAAACATCCATATTCTTATTGTGAGCCGTCATCCATACAGCGCCAACCTTATACTCTGCACGGCCAAGTTTTCAATTTTCTATTGGCTGATTTTTGCTGATAGCTGCGTTACTGAAATAGTTGCGTAGCTTGCTATGCGCCTAATTCAGTGCCTTGCTCTCAACAAAACTCAACTCAAGATAAAAGCCGAAAACTTAACCGCGCGGAGTATAATTTAAAACAACCTTGCTTTTAAGGCAGCAAGTGTGCCGTCGCTAGAGTAGATATAAACAACATTATCGACAACAACTGGCCTTGCATCAATAGCAGAATCTGCTATTTTTATTCGACCTAACTGCCTACCATCACTTACAGCTAACCAGTGTAAATAACCGTCATAATCGCCAGTCACTACGTAATCATCATACGCCACAGGTGCTGTCAACACTCTATTATACAATTCATCTTGCTTCCAAAGTGAAGCTCCGTTACGCTGATCTAATTGCCAGACATGACTACTGGCATCACTAATATACAAATAGCGCCAATCATAACTCAATCCTGAGTACGAGGAGACATCGTCATTACGCCACAACACGTCACCATCAAACTCTAAAATTGCAGTGGTTCCGCCAGAATAGCTAGAAATAAAAATAACACCATCTGTTTCGACTGGATCAACATCCAAATCAACTAACCGTTCAATTTCAGAACGCCCACTGGGTATAGCTACACTGGTTTCCCAGCTATTTTTTCCATCGCTTAATCTTAATGCCAGCAGTTTTCCATTTGCATATCCTGCAATAACATTATCTCCGACTATGATTGGAGACCCTGTCCCTCTAATACTTAATGCTGGCACACTTCTTTCAAAAACCCACAATTGAGTCCCGTCTTTCTCATTTAACGCGACCACTTTGCCATCGGTTGTGCGAACGATCACAATATTATTGGCAACAACTGGATTTGCAAGCACTTCGCTAGAAACAGCAGCAACCCACTGTTTTTCACCTGTCTCCACATTAAAAGCAACCACTTCTGCATTACTGGTTGCCAAAATAGCCAGTTCAGATCCTACACCTGGTCCGGCAGAAAACTGATATTCTGTTTCTGTCTCCCAAATCAAATCACCTGTTTTTACATCTCTAGCCTGTACCAATCCACTTCTATCTGCTGCCAACACCTTACCGTAGCTCACAGCAAGCACAAGACTTAAGAATTGCTTATCTGCCCCACTCCCTACGCTTTCTTTCCATAGCACATCTATTTCAATTTCAGGTTTATACTCAACTAGTTCAGCTGGCGGCTCCTTGTTATCTTCTCCACCTAAAAAATAACTGGTCACACCTGTAACTAACTCATTGGTCGTCTCTATAGCGGCGCATCCTGATAGGGACAAAACAGCCGAGCCTGCCAAAAGAAAAGAAATGTATTTTATATTTTTCATCATCATTTTTTCAGCTTGAACCTAAACCACAGAATGCATGCAAACAATACCAACAACACAGATCATATAGACTATCGCCTCCGCCCACTATTTGCCGAAGGACTTCTAACAATCTTGAATAAACTCTAAAATCACACCTTGACCTTGTAGCGGACTAAAGTCCACGCTATACAAGGCTATTATTATTTATTACTTAATATATCAGCTGCAGTAATATCATCTAATTTGAATTGCAATAAAGGTGTATTTGCTCCTGCTCTTACTGCACTTTTGTATGCTGTACGCGCTTCACCCAATCTATCCAAGGCAACATATAAATCACCTGTTAACTCATCATAAGTTGCAGAGAAGCCTTGACTAGTTGATTGATCAACCTCTGCAATTAGTTGCAAACCTTTTTCATTTTCATTAGTTGCTTGTAATAATTTAATCAGTCTAATTCTTGCTATATTTTTTAACTCTACTGAACTCGCACTATTCATCTGCTGCTCTAAAATAGTTTTTGCAGCTTCCAAATCACCTTGCTGAACTTTTGTTTTAGCAAGTAACAAAGCAGCATAATTTGCATAAGCTATTGAGCCATATTCAGTAGTAATACGCTCTACTATTTTTTCAGTCGAATCATTTTCTTGTTTAATAAGACTTTCTTGTAATTGTTCAAATAATGCAGAAGCTTGATGCGCCTTATCTTTTTGACTACTCTGCCAATAGTTCCAGCCGACAATCATCACTATACCAACAGTAACACCTGCTATTGTTGATATGCCATTTTCTTTCCACCAGCCTTTTATCGCGGCGACTTGCTCTTCTTCTGTATCGTAAATTACCATTTTATTTCTCTATGTATTTATTAAATTAATACCCATATTCCCTGCTAAAAAGGAAATAAAATTAAAGCGATTCTATTAATAATTGAATAGCCTCATTTTGAGACATATTTCTTTGTTCTTCACCTGATAGAAGAGGTTTTAGGCTTATTTCTCCTTTCTCCACCTCATCCTCACCGATAATAATTGCATATTCGGCACCACTTTTATCAGCCTTTTTAAATTGGCTTTTAAAACTACCCGCACCGCAGTTAACTTGCAATTTTATACCATTAACTTCGGTTCGCAATCTTTCAGCAAATTGCATACCTACTTTTTCTGCTTCTGCGCCTACTCGAATCATATAGACATCAACGGCACGATCAACGGGTAGATCATCCAATTGCTCTAATAACAATAAAAGACGCTCCATTCCCATAGCAAAACCAATGGCATGGTTAGCCTTTCCACCTAATTGTTCGATCAATCCGTCATATCGTCCACCAGCACAAATCGTACCCTGCGAACCCAAATCTTCGGTAACCCATTCAAAAACAGTTTTACCGTAATAATCTAATCCACGAACTAATCGAGTGTTAAGTATGTATTTAACCCCTAGATTATCCAATGTCTCAGTCAGTGTTTTAAAATGATTACGACTTTCTTCACCCATGCAATCCATCAACTCAGGCGCATTTTCAATCAGCTGTTTCAACTCTCGATTCTTGCTATCAAGAATTCTTAAAGGGTTGGTATCCAATCTGCGTAGGCTATCTTCATCTAGCAATTCAATATGCTGCTTAAAATACTCGACTAATTTACCCCTGTAAACCAATCTTTCTTCTGTTGTTCCCAGGGTATTGAGTTCTAGCCTTACTTTCTCTCGAATACCAAGCTTTTTCCACATTCTATCGGTTAATAGAATCATCTCGGCATCAATATCCGGCCCAGCCATACCATAGGTTTCAACACCGAATTGATAAAACTGACGATATCGTCCTTTTTGTGGACGCTCATGTCTAAACATAGGTCCATAATACCAAAGCCTGTGCACTTGGTTATGTAATAAGCCATGCTCAAGACATGCTCTTAAACAACCCGCAGTACCCTCTGGCCTTAAAGTTAAAGAATCACCGTTACGATCATCAAAGGTATACATTTCCTTTTCAACAATATCAGTGACTTCACCGATAGAACGCTTAAATAATTCTGTTTTCTCGACAATTGGTAATCGAATTTCCTGATAACAATAACTTGCTAATACGTCTTTTACTATTTTTTCTGCATATTGCCATCGCGGAGATTGTTCCGGCAGTATATCGTGCATCCCTCGAATAGCCTGAACTGACTGATTTTTTTTTGCCATTTTTGTGTTATCTACTGTCTTTAGTCTTACGTTTTATTTTACGGCTGTGTTTAATTGTTGCGCTTCTTTCGAGCCAGGAAACAGAGAAAATAGCTTTGCCCTATATTCTTCTGTTAACTGTTTATTACCCAATGCCCTTTCAGTTTGTACCGCATACCATAATGTTTGCGCATTATGTTTAGACACAGCCAGGTAACGCTCTAAAAATGCACGCGCAGACATATACTTACCAGCACGATAACTTATTTTTTGCATTTCAAATAATGAAGGGGCATAGTTTTTATTTACTCGCAAAGCCTGCCTAAAATTATACTCAGCTTGTGCTTGCTCTCCATATTTCGCTTCACAGAGACCCATATTTGTATAAGCAAACCACTTTTTATTATTAAGCGGCATAACCAAAGCCTGCTTTAAAAGCTCAAGCCCCTCTTTATAATCCCCTTGCTCACATAAGAAACGACCATAATTATTTTTTATGCTGGCATCATCAGAATCTAATCTCATTGCATTTTGGTAATGATAAGCAGCCTCTTCACTTTCATTTAAGCGCTCATGCAACACACCTAAAATATTTTGCACACTTGCATTTCCAGAATCAATATCCTCAGCATTCTCCAGATGACCCTTAGCTATTTTTAACATATCCATCTCAAGATATCGCACACCCATTTGTAAATACAAATTGGCCTGTTCTTGCTTGGACATTGAATCACGGTTACTTTGCGTAATTACACAAGCCGTGACGAAAAGAGCTATCGAACTAATAAAAAGCCACTTAGCAAGTGTTTTATATAGCATTTGATATTCCCATTTTTTGTAATTTTAAATGTCTTCGACTTTTATCCTTCACTTTCCCAACCAATTGCCCACAAGCTGCATCAATATCCTCACCACGTGTTTTCCTAATGGTGGTAACGATGCCTGCTTTATGCAATACATCTTTGAATCGAGAAATTGTCTCAGCCGATGAACAACGGTAATCTGAGTTTGGGAAAAGGTTAAATGGAATTAGGTTGATTTTTGATGGCACGTCCTTTAATAACTTAACCAACATCCGTGCATCTTGAATTGAATCATTAACGCCGTCTAACATAACATACTCAAAAGTGATATGTTTTCTCGGCCCTTGTTTTGCGTATACCCTACATGCAGCCATCAACTCTGATAACGGATATTTTTGATTAATGGGCACCAATTCATCACGCAACTCATCATTTGCGGCATGTAATGAGACTGCCATACTGACATCACAATCTTCATTCAATCTAAGCATTGCAGGAACAATACCGGATGTGCTAACAGTGACTCGTCGCTTAGACAAACCAAAGGTAAAATCATCCATCATCAAGTTCATTGCTGCAACCACATTATCATAATTAAGCAGAGGTTCCCCCATACCCATCATGACAACATTAGTAATTCTCTTTTCTGGCCCCAATCGCTTTTGTGCGACATACAATTGACCAATAATTTCAGCAACCGACAGATTTCGATTAAATCCCTGTTTTGCTGTAGAACAAAATGTACAGGCTAAAGCACACCAATTTGAGAAGAGACACATAAAGTACCACGATTCTCTTCTGGAATAAAAACACTCTCAATTCGATTACCCAGCCCCATTTCAACCACCCACTTTCGGGTACCATCACTGGCTATTTGCTCAATTAAAATTTCAGGAGCTGTAATCGTACAATTTTCATTTAGATACGCGCGTAACGATTTACTCAAGTTAGTCATCTGATCGAAATCAGTGACATCTTCCTGATATATCCATTTTAATATCTGTGTTGCACGAAATGATTTCTCACCCATCTCGACAAAAAAGCCCGCAAGACCTTTTCTATCGAAATTAAGTAAATTAACCTTATCTGAATTAACGGATTCGGT
>WTAG01000254.1 GCA_013139755.1 Methylomarinum sp.
TTCTCGTGACAAGTTAGCTCGTGTTGCACCAATTTTTGCAAGAAACTTTATTTGCCCTTCGTTATGTGTTGTTAACTGTGTTGAAGCGTGAACACTTAGCGTAGGGAAGTGTTTTTTTACTAAATTAAAAATGCCCAAATCTTGCACGATAATGCCATCGATTTTGGTGTTAACGAGTTTATTTAGAACCTTAATTAACCCCGCAATTTCTTGCTCTAAAATAACCACGTTTAGGGTCAAAAATACTTTGCAGTCATACTGGTGCGCTAGACGTAAAATTCCAGGTAAATCGTCAAAAGACAAATTAGAGGCTCTGTTGCGCGCATTGAAATTAACTAAACCACAATACACTGCATTAGCACCCGCAATAACGGCTGCTTTAATGGCTTCAACATCGCCGCCGGGCGCTAATAATTCAATTTTTTTATTCATTTTGCTGTTTAGTAGGGATAGAAAGTGACTAACGTGTCAGTTTAATGCGGATTTATAATGGGAACTAAAGGTAATACTATAAATTAAAGTTAGATATTGTTTTGCTATTTATAGTGGTTCTAATGCTTTCCATTCCTGAAAGGTAGATGACTTCAAATATCCTTTTTGCAATACATACTCCAAAAAACCTCTCAAGCGTGAATCACGGGATAACCCGCTTGATTTTTAATGTGATTACAAAAGGTGATCATTCAGATTGAAACATTATAATGGCGCGAGTAAATTGTATTGATCTTCACAAGATTTAGAAATAAGCGGGGAATAATAGCATATTGCTTTCCTTTATTGCTTTCCTTTATTGCTTACTAATACAAAAGGGAAAACAAGAAAAAAGTGGCAGGCCTCTGATTTTGAAAATCACCTATAAATCCGTTTTTTAGGATGCAAATATAAAGACCAGCTCCCATAGCTCTAATTTAGCAAAAAGATATTATTATGGTAAAAACAAACATTCCCAATACGGGAATGTGCTGCCATTAATTAATGAGGATTATAGCTAAATCGACATTAAGAATTTTTTGGGAAAGCAGTCCTGAATATAGTGATGAAAAACTGCAATGACAGAATGATATAACTATTCATTAAAAGCCGAGTGGACTACTCCTCATAAAATTAAGGAAAATCTTAAAAATGCAAGTATTCTAAAAAATAATCGTGTTTACTTTAATATTTGTGGTAATAAATATCGAATTGTTATACGAATCGATGGTAGTGGGTCGAATTTGTAGCCATGCTGTATAATTTGATTTCATGAGCTGTTATCAAGCAAGTAAATGGCCCTAAATGCAATAGTATTAAAGTTACCAAATCTGGCATGAATGGCCGAGGTAAGCAAAGGTATTATTGTCGTCATTCCGACTGTAAAACGAAAACATTCATGCTTGATTATAACTATAAAGCGTGTGAATACGGAGTGACTGAGAGAATGGTTGAAATGGCTATTAATGGGAGTGGCATTAGAAATACAGCCAGAGTGCTTAAAATCAATAAAAATACGGTTATTAATACGCTAAAAAAAAGGAAAACAAGCTTACACAAGTAAATCCTAAATTCCAGTCTTCTGACGAGATCTTCAGTGATGTTGAGCTTGTCTGTGAAGAGGCTGAAATAGATGAGCAGTGGTCGTTTGTAGGAAATAAGTTTAAGCAACGTTGGATTTGGTTTAGATATTCATGCCTAACTACAAATTCGACCCACTACCGAACTATCAAGCCATACCTGAAAACCCTAGAGATTGGGGGATTATTTAATTTTTATTCCTTAGCACCAATAAAACCTGCACCACCGGTTACAAATATACTCATTAAAATTAAAACCTTCTCATAATTATTGCGACTACCAGTCCTAAATTTCCCATCAATGTTTGACGGTAGATCTTTAGCTTCATTAATTCTTTAATGCGTATTCGAATACTGTTACTTCTGAGTAAATGAACATGATCTATTATTGTGTAGCTTTTTTCGTCAATGTTAGAACCAAGAGTTTGAATTGCTATGAGGTTACTTGCATTCCATCCTCTAAATGTCCCTTGAAGTAACATTTTTATACGCATAATACGTGCTCGCCAATGATTGTTAGACCCCAAAATATTATACGTATGCTGTCGATAATTTATGGTTGGAGAATAATCATAAAACACTTTGCCACCACATGCTGTTACAACCTGGTAGGTTAGCCAATCATGAGAAATAATACCGTTACTGGTATCTATTTTCTGGAGCAAGTTGCGTGCAACATCGTTAAAGATCATCGTATTTCCTCCACCTATATTTTGCACAATAGCATTAGCAAAAGAGGGAGCGCGGCTAAATAATGGTGAAGAACCAATCTCTTTTAGGTTATCATCAATGAGGCAAGTTCGCCCACAATAAAGGGCAGGAATGTCTTTAGGAATAGTATCTAACCATTTCAATGCTTGCTCTAACTTGTTGGGCTGCCAGACATCATCATGATCTGAGTAAGCATAGTAGTCATTTTGTATGAGATGATTATTTACTAGGGAAAGGAAGTTTAATGAAAACCCTTGTTGGGGCCCTAGCTGCACAAAGAGCTTATCCTCTCCCCATGCCCCCTTATAGCTTTCTATAACTTCAATGGTATTATCTTGCGAGCCATCATCAGATATCCATACATTCCAATTAGAGTAACTTTGCTTGGAAATTGAATCTAACTGTTCTGCCAGGAATTTTTCACTGTTGTAGGTACATAATAAAATAGCAATGCTGTAATTTTTTTCTCGCACAGGTAAGTTCTAATATCCATAAATTAAACCTATTTCAAAATTGAATTCACACACTGCTGATCAATATATAGGTAATTTTTCTAATAATACAGCATAATCCTTGCTTAAGGAATGGGTAGTTGGTTGAATTCGTAGTTAAGGAGCGTGCACGAAACAACTGAAGTGGCTACACTAAACAGGACACATAATTTTAAATACTTTTAAAGAAAATAAGTGTGCCTAAAATGAGTGAAGAAACAAAAACCAAATAGCTATATATCACCTGTAGATTACGAAATGCAGCAAATATCTATGTAAACTTGTGTCACTAAAAAGTGTTGACACATCATTAATTTGTGGAGATACCTCAGAGTTCGACCCTATTGGTTTAAAAGCATAAAAATGATAGGTGTTATATTTGGGGTAACGGTGAGGTCAGCACTGGCACCTTCTGTAATTAATAGTCCCGATGAAAACAAATTACTTGATGTATTACGATGAATACCTGCTGAAGTATTAAAAGGGACGCTCAGGGTCACTGAAAAGACACAGCTTTCACCAAAACCCAAACTGGCATTACTTAAATTAATAATCGATGTGCCACTCAATGTTGAACCTTCACCACAGACATTACTTAAGGGTAAATTAGTTGCGACCATACCAGTAATAAAACTATCCATATCATCAGTAAAACTCAGTAAGTTGAGACTACCAGAGGTATTATTATTTGTGATGCTAAAGTTTAAAGTGGTAATGCTGCCCACAAGAGCTACTCCGCCACTGAAATTTGAACTCAATACCACTTTTGGGACAACGGTGAGGTCAGCACTGGCAGCTTCGGCGATTGATATTCCCGATGAAAACAAATTACTTGATGTATTGCTATAAATATCTGCTGAAGTACTAGAAGGGACACTCAAAGTTACTGAAAATTCACAACTTTCACCAAAACCTAAACTAGCATTACTTAAATTAATAATCGAAGTGCCACTTAATGTTGAACCTTCACCACAGACATTACTTAAGGGTAAATTAGTTGCGACCATACCAGTAATAAAACTATCCATATCATCAGTAAAACTCAGTAAGTTGAGACTAGCAAAGGCATTATTATTTGTAATTTTAAAGTTTAAAGTGGTATTACCTCCCACAGGCACTACTCCACCACTGAAATTTGAACTCAATGTCGGTTTAGGGGCAACGGTGAGGTCAGCACTGGCACCTTTTGTAATTAATAGCCCCGATGAAAATAAATTATTTGATGTATTACTATGAATACCTGCTGAAGTACTAGAAGGGATACTCAAAGTCACTGAAAAGTCACAGCTTTCACCAAAACCCAAACTGGCACTAGTTAAGCTGATAAGCGATGTGCCACTCAGTGTTGAGCCTACACCGCAAATATCGGTTTTAGGTAAATCAGTTGCGACCATACCAGTAATAAAGCTATCCATATCATCAGTAAAATTCAGTAAGTTGAGACTACCAGAGGCATTATCATTTGTGATGTGAAAGTTTAAAGTGGTACTGCTACCCACAATAGGCACGGCACCACTGAAATTTGAACTCAATGTCACTAATTGAGCATTAAAGCCTGCTGTTGCAGCATCGCTGGTTAATGTAATGCTATTGTCTATTGCAGAAATTGCTGTCACAGTACTTGTGGTACTACTAATAGTGGTAAACGCTGGAGAAGCAGGAACTTGTAGGGTTACGGTAAAGGCACACGAGGCTCCTTCCGCCAGACTTCCTCCGCTAAAGGTCAATAAGCCAGTTCCTGATATTTCAGACCCAACCCCACACTCGTTAGACACTGTGCCACTGGTTGAAGCCAGTCCAGTTAAAAGGCTATCGAGATCATCTGTAAAAGTAATATCTGTAGCAGCAAGGTTACTGGTCAATGTATAGGTCAAATTCACCGTACTACCAGAGGTAACATAGCTGCTGGAAAAGGCTTTCGTTAATGAAATAGGGTTGTTGATGATATCAATTACCGTCAGTGTGCTAGATGTTCCTTTATTGGCCGTATTATTACCATTAACCGTTGCAGACATATCACTAGTCGGTACATTATAAATACCTGGGCTAGCACCAGCTGGCACCAGTACGGGAACATCAAAGGTACAGCTTGCGCCTGGTACAAGATCTCCGCCAGAAAAAGTAAGAAACGTCGTCCCAGTTATACCTGAGCTTAGACCACAGGGCTGACTCGGTAATGAGGTAGCAGCAAGTGAACTAAGTGCTAGATTAAGGTTATTAGTAAATTGCAAAGCAGTAGCGTCTAAAGCACTGGCACTATTGGCAATTGTATACCTAAGGGTCGTTGTCGCACCAGGAAAAGCACTAGCAGGCACAAAAACCTGACTCAAGGTTAGACCACTGATTAATAAGGTATCTGATGCGGTTGCGCTGCTTACCGCTTGACTGGAAGTTGTTGCACTTACCGTCGAGGTTACATTAGTAATGGTGCTAGGTGTCGCATCGTTTGGTATGGCAACAGTGACACTAAAAGAACAACTGGCACCCGGAGTCAAGGTAGCTCCCGTCAAGGTAAGCGTATCGGTGCCGGAGAACGATGAACCGCTACCACAAATATCTGATTGAAGAGCTGTGGAAGAGGCTAGGCCTGTGAGAAGACTACCCAAATCATCAGTAAAACCAATATCAGTGGCATCAGCCAAAGCCGATGCGCCATAGCTCAAGGTAAATTCCAGAGTAACGTTATCTCCAGGTGTTACGCTTTCTTGGTTAAAGGATGTGGTTAATATAGGTGCGGCTAGCACAAGCAAAGTATCACTGGCTGCGCTTCCATATACCGTGCTACCGGAAACTTCTGCACTTAAAATGCTGGTTGTTGTCGTATACGAACCTGGTGACATAGCAGCAGGTAAGGTCTGTATAACATCAAAGGTGCAACTATTTCCAGCCGCTATAATGGCATTACTGACCTGAAGCCAAAATTTATTGCCGTCATTGGTGGAATTGGTAAAAGTTGATCCAGTACCGCAAGAATTGGAATTTGGTAGTGTTTTAATTACCATGCTTGCCAATATATTAGAATTGACATCATCGGTAAAAGCAATTGCACTAGCTTCGTTATCTGGATCGGTATTGGTGATGGTATACCTTACTGTAACATCCTGTCCTGCACTAATGGGGTCGTTAATAAAGGCTTTAGTTAACACAGGAGCTTTTTTAATAATAAAGTCAACGCTTGCAGCAGGTTTTGTTGTTGCTGAACCAAGAGTCAGGTTTACTGTTGATGTGTTGCTGGTATAGCTACCCGCTGCTGCATTGGCGGGGACTAAGACAGTAACACTCAAGGTACAGGTGCCTCCTTCGCTAAGATTTCCGCCAGCAAAAGTAATATTACTACTGCCTGTGACGGTGGACCCAGAACCGCATGAATCGTTAGCTGGTAAAGAACTGGCGGTAAGACCAGGTAGGATGGCATTGAGATCATGAGTAAAACTTATATCGGTAGCACTCTCGCGATTGGCATTATTGATAAGATAGTTTAGGGTCACGCTGCTACCTGGAGAGGCAGGGTTGGTGCTGAAATAGGTGGTCAGAAATGAGCTGGTGGAGACTTCCAATAAGGCACTAGCGCTACCTGTTGGATCAGCTCCATTTTGAGACAGTGAGCCTGTAACGTTTTCATACTGTCCTACAGATTGACTGGTGACATCAATTGAAATAGTACATGTCGCCCCAGCAGCTACATGACCAAATGTAAGCACAATTGCTCTGGTATTAGGGGTCGCAGTAACTGCAGAAGGGCCTAAACCTCCAGTACAGTTGTTGATAACATTTGGTGCGGTATGAATTACTAAGCCAGGAGGTAATGTATTGCTAAAGGTTAAAAAATCTGCTTTGCTACCATTTTGAGTATTATCAATTGTGTAGATCAGAGTGCTGACATGACCAATACTTATGCTGCCAGGAGAAAAGGTCATCGTGAATCCCGGTCTGGCTCCATCAACGGTTAGTGTACCCGTTGCTGTTCCTGCGCTGCCTGCGCTGGTACTTAAAGTACCCGAGGTATTGGCATAGGTTACCGCTGTAGTACTGGTAACATCCACGATGATGGTACAAACTAACCCAAGACCCAATCGAGCATCAGATAGTGACAGGGTATTGGAACCAGCTGTTGCGCTAAGTAATCCGTTAACACAGTCTGTTGATGCCCGGGAAGGATTGGCGATAATCATACCTGTGGGGAAGGTATTACTAAAGGTCAGTCCGCTGACTCCTGTGGTTTCCGTAGAATTATCAATGGTATAAGTCAGTGTTGATATAGCACCAGGACCTATTTCTATTGGACTAAAAGCCATTGAAAAAGTTGGTGGGGCAGCAAACACTGAATGGGATAAGAGCAGCAGCAATCCAAAAAGCAAGCTTTTTGACTTAAGATACCTTTTAGCTAACCTATTATTTTTAAGCATTTTAATCCCTAAGCTAATTTAAATAAATTTAAGAATGATGAGTTTAATCAAAATTTTTATATACTTTAATATGGCCATTCTATGCTATATTTGGCTTATTATTCAATAAGATTCGATGGTTTTTTTAAGTGTAAATTTGGGAGTTAAAGAAAAATAAATTTAGAATCAAAGTTTTTTTATAAATATAAAAGCATTTTAGACATTGTATTGGGCACCCAGCCTACGGCAGATGTAATTATTCCATTAAGCAGTAATATATCCTCGTGTTGTTTCATAATTCCTACTTTTTACATAACATAACTCATACTAGCTATAACCATAGATTAACTCATGAATAAATCAATAATTGTATTCTATCTTATACTATTTAGTCCCTTTATAGTTGCCAGCCCATTGGAGCTTGACAGTCAAAATAGTACTGCAAGAATACTTAATGAAATAGGTGTGTTAGAGGCAAAGAATGACCCCAAATGTCATGCTACTGCTTCTAGATTGGAAGATTTTATGTATGGAACACCACTTTCTAAGCAAGCTCGATTTGAGAAAAATAAATTTCAAAAAAAAATCGTTTTATTCGTCTGGCAATGGGCGCAGGAGAACAAGACCGAGTCATCTAAAGAAATTACTGAAAAGCTTATCACCCAGGCATTTCAACAATGGTTTGAGGCTACTCAACAAGAAAATGGTGATTGGAATTTACTATTTAATAACGAAGCTAAAAATAAGGTTATTATTAAGGCAAGCGATCTCAGACAATACCGTAGTATTGCTTATTCCTTAAGAGCAATACTTGCAATACAACAAAATAATATCCTAAGCAATACCAATCTAAGTCCGCTATCAATCGCAGCAATTAAAATGCTGAAACAAAAATTGGATTTATTAAGCTTATCACTATTACAAAAGTCTGATTATAAAGCACGCATAGAAAATCGTTACCTATTGCGTGAGCAAGATATTGTACAAGCAAGCCTTGAACTTGGTATAGCTATAGCAAAAACGGACAAACAAGCACTTAGAAATCAAGGGCTAGAATCATCAATAAAGCTCTCAATAAAAGCCCCACTAAAACCATCAATACAAAAAAGCCTTCTAATAACGCAGATCATTGAAAAAAAAATTGATGCGTATAAACATTATAACAACATAAGTAATCAGCTTTTTGTCAGAAATTTACAAGTTTATTTTGCTCGTAGAAGTTGGCCGGAAGATGAAAAACAAGCAAAACAACTTAAACAAACCATTATAGAGTCCATTACTCAATATGCTAAAGACCTTTATATTGGAGCGATGCAACTTGCCAACGCGCAGGGCAAAGCAATCATTGAAGAAAATGATGTATCACAAATTAGTACGCAGTTATTGCCCTATATTATTAATGAATATGAGGATGTGATATTTTTCCCTAATTTATATTCTAAAAAACAAATAAATATTGAAGCATATGATATGGACTCCTTTCGTGATACAAGCCTGCACTGGCGATATATTGGCTTTGCTCTGAATGATTTGAAACAGCAACAACTACTAGATAGTGATCCATTTGCTGCCGAGTTGCTGAGTGAAAATATTGCACAATATGCTGTCTTATTGTTACGTTTATCAGGTCGTATTGCTAAACAATTAAAGCATGAAGATTTACTGTCAGAACATATTGTAAAGGCGGTTAGTCAGATAAAGATACTAACAGAAAATAACAATAATAAGCATCAACATCGTGAAGAAAAACAGTTATTAGCCTCAAGTGATTTAGAAGTTAAAGTGGATAATTATTTCACTGACATAACTACAAAATCAGGAATTAACACAATGCATCGTTCATCTGACTGGTTAAATCGCTTATTACGAAGTTATCTTAAAAAAAATAAAACAACGGGTATTATTACTATTCCTCCTGCTTTTGGTGGTTCAGGAGTCGCTGCAGAAGATATTAATAACGATGGATATATTGATATATTACTTTTAAGTGGTATAGGTAATCATTTGTACCTTAATGATACAAAAGGGAAATTTATTGATATTACGCAAGCATCTGGATTAAATTGGAAAAGAGAGCAAGATAAAAAACCAGGAGAACCTAGGCAGCCTTTAATCGCGGATATAAACAATGACGGTTGGCAGGATATTATTATTACCTATGTTAATGATCAACATAAGGTGTATAAAAATCTGGGTAATGGTCAATTTAAAGATATCAGTGATATTTCAAATCTGGGTGGGGTAAATAAGGTGACAGGGCCGGCAACAATATTTGATTATAACAATGATGGTTTGCTCGATATCTATATCAGTAATTTTGGTAACTATTTAAATGGAACCCTGCCTACTTTAAAACGTAGAAATGACAATGGAACAGCAAATCAATTATTTAAAAATATGGGTGATTTTACCTTTAAAGATGTGACAGCAGAGACCAAAGTGGGGGATACCGGCTGGGGACAGGCTGTTACCCATACAGATATCAATATGGATGGATGGCAGGATTTAATAGTTGGAAATGATTTTGGTGTGAACAAATACTACATTAATCAAAGGGGCAGCTATTTTATCGATCGTTCTGTCGAACTAAGAACAGCAAAACCATCATACACAATGAATGTCTCAGTTGCTGATTTAAACAGAGATTTAATCCCTGATATTTATATCTCTAATATAGTGACTATGAATAAAGATCAAAAATATGTGCTACCCAACGATGAAACAACGATGGAGTTTAATGCGAATAAACTGGCCGAGATGAGAGTGGTCGAAGCTAATGATTTATTTTTATCCAGCATCGATAGCGATAAAAAAATAAAATATCAGCATAGTGATGTAGTCGGTCGGGGTTATTCTTCAACAGGTTGGTCATGGGATGCTGATTTTTTTGATGCTGATTTAGATGGTGATGATGACCTCTATGTGCTCAATGGAATGAATGAATTTAATCTATACAGTAATAAAAACCCATACTATACCGACCCCCAAAATAATAAAATAACCAATATTCACATTCCGGTATCAACCAAAGAAAGCAATGTTTTTTTTCTTAATACTAAGGGTAAATTACAAAACATTTCCTCACAGAGCGGACTGGATTTGTTAGGCAACTCAAGAAGTGCTGCATATCTTGATTATGACAATGATGGAGACCTGGATATTATATTAAATAATTATCATGAGAAAGCTTATTTTTATAAAAATAATGCTGATCGTCTCAATAATAATTGGATAAAAATTCGAGCATTGGGAGATCCTGGGAAGGGGGTAAATAGAGATGCTATTGGTACAAAAATTGTTGTTAACTCAGACCAGGGACACCAGATTTGGCGTGAAGTACATGGGAGTACTGGATATTTATCTGTTCACCCAAAGATACAACATTTTGGCATTGGGAAATCCACGCAGGTAACGGTTTATGTCTATTGGTCTAATGGTCAAAAACATAAAATAGAGAAGGTTCCAGTGAATAAGAGTTATATGATAGATTTAAAAAACAATGAATTTTCATTGTTTTAGATTATTAAGTTGAAGTAAACTAAATTAATTGGTAGCCTTGTGATTAAGTAAAACACTCAATTTGGGGGATTATAATGTTTAGAGTTTATTTTTTAGTGATATTCTTATCGCTATTTACGGTTAGCAATCTTAGCGCCGATGAACGTAACATTGCTTATGTTAGCTTGCATAGCGATTCATTGAGTATAGAAGGTAATAATGGGTTTACTAATTTCACCTTTTCTATCGTTGGTCCTAATGAATTTTATTTTCAGAAAAATTATGCCGATAATCATATGGAAATTTCAAACGGTGATTTAGATATAGCTAGTTTGGAAGATGGTTTATATACATATCAAATTACGGCAGCACTAAATGAAAAAAATAAGCACTATGTTGACAGAAAAAACAATGGAAGAAAAAGAGATAGTAATCAATCTCCACTTCTAGCAGCAGAAAGTCAAAGCGGAAGCTTTACTATTGCTGATGGCCAAATAGTTGTTGCCAGAGAAAATAATAATCGACGTGCAAAAAGTTTTGCAGGAGACTTTGATGAAGATGAATAATACTAGTCAAACAAGAAAACTCGCTTTAAAACTAAAAAGAATAACTACTATAAGCATATTCCTCTGCACTACAACAATGATAGCGATACCAGCAAATGCCGATCAGCAAATACAAGATGATCTGGTTGTGGTTGGTAGTATATGTAGTGGGTTTGACTGCGTAAATGGAGAATCTTTTGGCTTTGATACCATCAGATTAAAAGAAAATAATTTGAAAATCAATTTTATAGATACTAGTTCAAGCGCTAGTTTCCCCTCAGGTGATTGGGCTATTAAAATAAATGATACGGCAAATGGTGGGGGGAATTACTTTTCCATTGAAGATACCGATAGCGGCACGGTACCATTTAAAATTATTCAAGGAGCACCTAATAATTCACTTTATGTTAGCTCCACTGGAAATATAGGCGTTAATACAGCGACACCTGCAGTTGAGATGCACATTCGCGATGGTAACTCACCCGCTATAAGGCTGCATCAAGATGGCAGCTCTGGATTTGCAGAGCAAATATGGGATATTGGAGGTAATGAGGCAAACTTTTTTATCCGTGATGTCTCTAACGGCAGTGCTCTGCCTTTTAGAATAGTACCATCAGCGCCCAACGCAAGCATCTATATAGCAGCGGATGGTGATGTTGGATTTGAAACCACTACGCCTGATGGGCAGTTTGATATAGCTAGTAACGCTAATGCTAACAATCATGCTGTATTGATCGCTCAGGATGATTTTGGTATTAATATTGATAATGGTTTTACCCCCAATGGAGTGTTTGATGTTCAAACGACTGGCGGCAATTCAAGACTTACTGTTGCTGCTGATGGGGACGTGGGGATTGGGACATTTTCTCCCGTTGGTCGATTTGAAGTTAAAAATAGTGCTAATACTGCCACATATTTTGATGTAGATGCTACTGGTAATGTTGGGATTGGGACTAATACGCCTTCTGCTATTTTAGATATAGAAAATGCTACCCCTGTAATGCGATTAACTAGTACAGGAAGTGGTTTAGGCGTATGGGAAATGTTTGTTAACCCAAATACTGGTCGTTTTAATATAAGGGACCAGGTAACTGGTAATATACCAGTTAAAATTGACGCAGGTGTTAATAAAAATTTGTTGCAATTAGGAGTCAAAGCCGCAGATAGAGTTGATATAAATGGCAAGTTGTATATTAATAGTGTTGATAATTCCACTCCAGACTATGTATTTAAGGAAACCTATGACCTTCCCTCTATAAAGGAACATGCGCAAGAAATGTGGTCAAAAAGTCATCTACCATATGTAGGCCCAGGGATGTCAGATAATAATGGAAAGGCTATAATTAATATAGCTAATCGTTCCCAAGGAGTTTTAGAAGAGTTAGAGATTGCTCATATCTATATAGAGCAATTGCATAAGAGAATAAATCTTATGGAAAAAGATAAAAAAGAAAATGTAATAAAATTTGAGGAATTCCATAAAAAATTAAGCTCTTTGGAAGTAAATCTGAATAGATTAGAAACAAATTAAGAAAAACTACACATTAGCCTTTTAAAACTAAAGTTTTGGAGTTCATTTTCCCCTCAAATAAAGCTTACATACATTCGCTGAAAGTAAGGGGAATGGAGTGATAGCAGAGTGATGAATTTTAGTCCGCAGTAGGCGAAGGGCAGGCTGGGGCCTAATGATTCGTCGTGAGGTTAATCGATTTTTGTGACATGGTGCCCCACGGTCTATTATGAGGTGAGCCTAATCTCTTCCTTCTTTAAAAGGCTCTGTTAATCCTTGAGTTTTTTTGTTTGATTAGTAAGCAATTCATGACATTTACGCTGGTTTAAGTCTTCTCGATTCAGAGTGTCATAAAGAACTTATCGATGTGTCAAATTTCAATCAATTCAACAAGTTTTTGCTTGAGAGAAGGTCTTAATTCTTCTATTTCAACTTGTGAGCATCTAAAATCAATAGGATCAATATCTTTAAAAAACTCTCCTGAAATAGAATTAACAGAATAATCACTAACCAACGCTAAGAAACTTTCCTCCCAAAGAATAAAGCTAAGGTCATTTCGAGAAAGAGTAACCGTTACCTCAGACGCAATTAACTCGCTATGTAAGTCACTCAGAACATCAGTATCCCGAAGAGAAGAAAGCATTTTTTCCATGTAAAATTTACCCGGAGGCTTATTTCTTAAGAATTGATTAAACTTCCCATCTTGGGCAATTCCATATTTGTCGGCATATATGCCATTGAGCAATCTGATAACCTCGGTGTCTAAACGCGGTTTTCTAACATTAAGATGCATTTTACTATCCGAAAACCTGTTAACGAAATTTTCCGGCATCCCGAAAGCAGAAAAGCATGTCGTTAGCAATCCGTCTGAGGAGATTGCGTTATCATATGAAACAGCTTTAATTTCTGCAGGTTTAACTGAGATGAGTCTTTCAATTAAGAGAGCAAATCGCGCATCAAGATGCTGATCTTTATGGCGCTTAAGTTGAGCTAAAAAACGTGGGAATGATTGCGTGTCACAACGCAAGCAATATTGAGCCCATTTGGACGGGAGAAAATTGACCCAATGCCGAAAAAATACGATGAATGTGATCTCGTGCTCTGATAATAAATCAGTAATCTTTTTCCATTCATCTGAAGTTAAGGTGGAAAACAATTCAGCAGAGAATATGAAATTTTCCACCCCTGAGGATTCAGCATCTCTTACTGTTTTTATTATCCACTCTTTATCGAATTTATTAGCATTTCTTGCATTAATACGAGGGCTGTTAACAATACAATGATAATGGTATCCACTCAATTCTTTAGCATTTTCATGAAGAGCCGTTTGAATTGTTGTTGACCCCGTTTTATGGGTACCACAATGAATAATTATTCGCATATTACCTCTAAGTTTCCTGACTTTTTCATATACTTTATCCTCTCTGAATCAATCGTAGACTGCTTCAACGACTATGGACCGACGTTTTTCAAGCTAGTTGTCGCCAAAAGTAGTGATTTTATGCTGCTACTCCAACAGATAGGGTTGTTTAGTTTTGCTTGTTGATAAACCGCTTTGCGATTTTCCAGTATGTCTTTTTCTTGACCTGTATATCGCTGTTCAGGTGTTATGAATTATGAAGATGTTCTTTGTTATACCAATTGACAAAGAACAATACCCAGTCCGCGCTGCGAATAAATCCTTGAAGGGCTACTCAGGGTATTGTGTCCTCCAGGTATGAAGAGTACTAAGCGGTATATTCTCCAGCTGAGCAAGCTCGGGGACTGTCATATTCTGCGGGGGTATCATTATTGTTAATAATCGCATCTTTTCTTTCTTTTGGATATTCTGTTCCCATTTAAATTCATTTCAGCCCTCTGGTTTTGGTTTTTTATAATTTTTTTAGGCGAAAACTATTCTGACACAGAGGGTTGCTGACCGAGGGTCGACTAAATGAGGGGATAGAAGCGGTGTATTTAAACTAGAAAACCGAAACGAAAGAAAAAGTGGCGGCATAAAATTACTACTTTTGGCGGCAACTAGCTTGAAAAACACCAGGTGCGGACCCTTGGTTTACTCATTTTCTCGTTGAAGTCTGCTGGGCTTGGTCAGCAGGTATCGCCTTCATGAAAACTGGATCTGATAGCAACCCGTGGCGTTGCGCGAATTGCATCGCCAAATACCTGATGCTGGACACTAGATTTTTGTCCATGACATGCCATTTTTTGATTGAATTAGAGTCGATCTTTCGGGAGCGATCGGTGCGGCCGGGGCCATGCCCTTGCATGATCGTGTCGTGCTCGAGGCAATGGATGTTCCAATCCAGGCTTAACGCCCGACAGACCCTCCGCGTCTGTTTCTCTGGGTCCTTGACTAGGGCCTCGTAACCAAGCGGCGTGACATCAAGTCCGGCGTCTTTGAAATGATTGAACTGAGCCATCTTAATCATGGCGATCAGGGCAAGTCGAAGTTCTGAGGGCTTGGACTCATCTTCTATCCACTTCAGTTCTCGATCGAAGGTAGCCAATTGGATTTGATGCTTCCGCATAAGTCTGAGCTGATTACGAATCACCGGAATCCTTGATGCTAACCTAATCAAGGACGCCGTGACTGACAGAATGTCGCGACTGGAATACACAACTACCGGACGCGGCTCGGCACCAGAAAGTTGCTGCCAATTGAACGTAAGATTTGGCGCTTTCAGAACCAGGAGTTCGGGATTAGCTAAAGCAGTCTGGTTGGAATTACGATATTTCCTGGTAGCATGTTCCATTGCGCGTTCAAGTAGAACAGCCTTCGCATCTGAGGATTTGAGCCAGGCCGATGTCCAATCATAAAGCCCGTCATCCTCGTCGATCAGCAGAGCACCTGGAAGTGCCCCGAGAATCTGACCTATGAGGGTTGTTCCACTGCGCTGACTTCCCACAATAATACAGACCTTCATGGTCCTCTTTCGGTGCGTGATACAGTTTGTGCTACCTGTATCTTGTAGTGCTCAAGAAGTGTCGTATAGATTGTCTCCGACTCCTCGTCGGGGAATGCAGTAACTTCTGGCGCAGATCTAAACGTTTCTTCGAAGAAACGAAAGCCTCCATCACACCTCAATCCAACTTCATCGAAGAGATGACGGATCCGATCGAGGTATTGTACGCTTAGTTCATCAAAACAGACCAGACGAATATCCAGCTCGCCAATGAGCAGTAGAAGCCTTCGGTTGTAGGCCTTCCATATTTTTAATGATCGTATAGGTGATAATTGATCACGCTTGAATATTGATGCGATCACCGCCGCTGGATGCCGGAATGATGCCAGATAAACCGGTGTGGGCCGAATATGCTCACTCCAGAAGGTATGAGTGAAAAGCAGCCTAGGATCCTTCAGTGCCCAGCATCGCTGATGAGTAAAAACCTCCAGTAAGGCATCACGATCCCGCGCATCTTCGTCAGACCACTTGTCGATGATACATGGATTTTCCCAAGATGCGCTGGCAGCACGGAACATCCGATCGCTCAGACGCCAGACGTCTCTAATTTCCTGATTGCCCTTTGGATTGCCGTAACTTTCCTCTTTTACAGGCCCAAAAAATACTCCGTGCTCACGCAATGAACCGGCTAAGCAACTTGTCCCACTTCGATGCATGCCAAATATAAATATAATCTTCGCTGTCATTGTTATCGACTTCTTCACGTGTAACCGAACATCTCTCTGGTTCTTTTTAGAATCGCCTTTACCTCATGCAGCACCTCAGCTGGACAATCTTCGAGTGTGCTGGCGCGCTGCTTATCGGCTTTCACTGCGTCGTGACTATCAGGGAGCACCTGAACCCCCAGCCAATCTGCAAGCCGACGTGACACGGCCGGGGGGTTAGCTATGATATCCTCGAACCGGATAGTGATAAGCCTCCCTGGCTCCAGGTCTTTCAGGGCTAGAGCAGCGCTTTCCATTTGAAATGCCGTGGATGCTGCAGCTCGGATGAGGTAATGATCCACAGGGGCCAGCTTCAGGTCTCGTCTGATCCACCGGTAGGCATGGGGTAACAGTGTCTGGCCTAGCTCGTGATGCACGTTTGAGGTTGGATGCAGCCGCCGTAGCGTGCAGGCCAGAGGATCGCGCACCAGGAACACGAACCGCGCCTCCGGCAGACTTTCAAGTAGCTCCGGTACCAATACGGTCAACTCCGGCAGCTTGAAGCCTACTGTGTCCCGCCTACCTACACTTTGGGCCGCTGCCATAACCACCAGCTTGCTGGCAAATCCTTGTTGCACCGCATCCGTACATGCATACTTGCAGAATACCGCTTTATAGATGTGCTCCACGATATCGACTGTATCACCTGACTTGTTGATGGAATTCCCCATGAAAATACCGAGCGCTTGGGCGATTTCGGAGATTAACCTGCTGCCGCTGCCTCCACGGCCAAGAAATACTATTGGATTGCTCCGAGATTTTTCGAAGGGAAGGTCTTCCATAGGAACCAGTATTGGAAGATCGGGCTTGGGGCGAGTGTGCCATTTGATGAAAAAGTAGTCATTTGAACACTCTCGCATCAGCTTGGCCGCCCGCGCCTGGCGCCGAACTATCTTGGTAGAGTTGCTGGCGTTTAGGACCAAATCTCCTTGCACATCGCTGTATTTATGAATCGTTGGAGCATCGATCGCGTAAGCGCTCAATCCGCGCTTTTCGAGATTCATAACGAGATCCTGACCCACCGTATGAATGTTAGGCAAATCATTATCGAACCGCAGCCCGCTGCTTTTCCTGAATAACAGAAGCTGCTCATCGAGACGGGTCACCTTCGAGAAAGGTAAATCTGCATACGACCGACTATATGTATGCGGATCGCTCCAGTGGCCCTGTATCGTTCCGTCTGCCTGCCAACCCACCGATCCGACTAGTGCCCAGTTGGGATCGTAATGCTCCAGCGCTCGCAGAGATGATTCCAGCGTGGCCTGCCATTCTGGTTGCAGTAGTACATCTTCATGAACTACTGCAATCAGGTCATGTTGTGCCTTCTCAATGCCTTCATTGAGCGCCTTACCAAGGCAGGAAAAGAATAGATTGTTTCGATTATCAACGACAATGAGTTCGTTGGACTCATCATATACGGGTTTCGAGCAATAGAGGTTGTGATATATTTCATCGCAATAATGCACGGTGACAAAACTTATCGACAACTTTGTTTCTGCTCGGCGCCAGCTTACCGGTGGATACTCACGCCCATCATCTTGCAGGCAGTTATTTTGGTTATTAGTTTTGCTCATTATTAACAATATCGATATGGTTTCTGCTCAAGGTTCCAAGCGCCAAGGCGAGACTGTCTCTGTCTAAGAGTGCGTTTACAAACGACACAAAAGTTCCATAGAAAAAATCTAAATGCTGAAACTGGTAGGGCTTGGAGTAAAATTATCTCTCTCCAAAAGTTAACAAGTTTATGAGCTTATATTTTTGGGAAGTGCTGTGTCGGTGTATTATCCTAAAAATGATCGGTTGTACTTCACACTGCCACCGATGCGGATTTCTATCAGTCGATTTTTGCAGATAGACTGCGTTGCTAAAACAGTTGCGTAGCTTGCTATGCGCCTGTTTCAGCGCCTTGCTATTGACAAAAATCAACTCGCTATAAATTCCGCATCGGTGACCGCGAGAAGTATATATTATCGGAATTCTCAAACGAAAACCACTGATATTCCGATAATATAAACCCTTTACTGAGGTTTTTATCTAATTTGTGTCTGAACGAAAACCTACGCTAAGGAAGAATAAAGCCGAAACATGGACATTAAACCCGGTACATAAAGGATATAGCGATTTATTTGGCTCTGTCACCGTTAAGTGTGGAATTGAATTGCTCTTAAGTCCTTTCTTGCTGAGCATAGGTATCTACACAAGTTTTATGTAAATAACAGCAACCAAGAGTTTGTGCTCTAAAGCCCTCGCCCCAGGCGGGGAGAGGGCTTTAGAGCGAGTTATACCTTTTCAATACTTAACGGTGACATAGCCATTTATTTTGTTTGAATATTTTCAAAAAAATCACTAATATCAGCATAATTTGACTAATTATTGGAGATTTTAGTTCTATTTTTTAAAAACTTCAAATCACTATTTCCTCTGAACTACTTAACTGACGGGGCTTACAGGTTTTTCGTTCAAACATTAATTTTGTACTCCACATAGGTTTTTATCCTAATTACTTAAAGGTATGAATAATAGCTTTAGCTTCACAAATAACACTGCTTAAATCCTATGGAACTTTGATATCGTTTGTTTAAACTCACCCAAGGTGGTCACAGAATTGATCACTCCAACCTGTTTGCGTATTCTAGGTTGGGGAGAGGGGCTTCAATCCGTGCGGAAGGAAGCCTCTAGCATCACCTGTCCTCGCGGGTGGGTATAGTGCCGCGACCAATCGGTGATTTCCAGACAATGCAGTTCACCCAGCTGGCGGAAGAACTCCAGAGTGTAGGTGAACCGCTTCAATCCCGTTCGTTCTGTCTCTGCCCCCAAATGGATCGTGAAAAAGAACCGGGAGTCGGGTTTCATCACAACATTCAGATTGGAAAAACACTCCTCGACATGGACGGGCATCAGATGGGTAAACACTGATTGAGCGATCAAAAAATCAAAACGACGACCGGCACATAGGCCAAACGTCAAATCTTGCGCTTCGTTGACTGCAAGAACTGGTTTTTTCAGCGATAAACCATCACTTAGTATCAGCCGAGATGCGTGTTCGATCACTGCCCGGGACAGGTCAAACCCAAAGTAATTGCCGGAATTCAGGTGGCGTATGAAGTGCAAACCGCCCCTGAGGGTCCCGCACCCAATGTCCAACAGAGTTGAAGTCTGCTCTAGGTCTCGTCTTTTCAGGAACTCAAACTGAAGTAGACCGAGTTCCTCGTACAAGCCTCCAATGGCGGCTTTTGGGTCTTCCTGGACGCGGAGGTCAGTATGTGCCGTATATGCTTCCAGGTAGGGCAGCTGCTCGTACAGAGCTTCAACTCGAGAACGTGCCGACAAAAACGTCCGGTGCTTGTCTTGTGAATTGGTCATGTGAATCGATTCCTATATCCTATACTCACTAAGAAACTGGACTATACATCAAGGGTGGATCTTGAGTAATAATTCCACATCTGTCCGTCGAAGCTCGATAGCCGGTCGGCTATATCAGCCAGGAGCGGTCGGTTGTAGTGTTCGTTATCGTTGCGACTGCGGAGTGTCTCCGATAACTTCCCCGCCTGAGACGTAATCATTTCCAGGCTTCGGCCGCCGCTTTCCACTATTTCTTCATAGCGAACTACCCGTTCCTGAGGCAGGAACTTCTGATACTGCTCAAAATACCAGTCGAGATAGGTGATCTGTCGGTCAAGTCGATCCTCGCACCGCTCGAGCCGGTCGAATAGGTCTGGCGTCATCAGCCTGGCTAGCGGGTTTCTGCCATTGCGAATCGGAAACTTCACACGGTTCCATGACCCAAGTACCGACAGGGGATGGCGGATGACCGCAAAAACCGGGAACTCCGTGCTGAGCAATTCCAGTCGCGCCGTGAACTGGAACGGGTGTTTTATGATGAGTAGACAGTTCTCTGTTGCATCCGAAACCTGGACATCGCCGATCTGACCGCTGAAGGAGGCGAGACCTTCTGTGTTCATTTGATCTGCATGGTTATCCACTACTCTGCCATCGACCTGCTTTGAGACGACGATCCCGCGGGTGGCGATAGAATGTCGCATCCGTGAAGCAAACCCATGTACCTCTGCAAGCATGCGTTCGTCGGAGTCTGATCGAAAGGTACGCGTAATATCTAGCGGCTCATCCAGGGCTACCACGTCGTGAAGTTTGTTGAGCAGGAAACAGACCAGGGTGGTACCCGATCTTGGAACCCCAGTTAGCAATACCGTTTTCCTATCAATCACCGTCTTCTTCGCCCTTATATGCACTCTGAAGCTTGCGGGCGCTTATGATTCGCCTGGTAGAATTCGCGTAACAGCGGGGGAAAACTGGATCGAGTTCGTTAACGTTTTCTGGAACCGGTTTGTAGGAGTGCCAGATTCTGATCTGGCCACTGATCCATTCTCCGAATGCTCTGTGATTGAAACCAGTTGATAGTGTGTATGGGTTGAAGTCATTGAGCTCCATTGCCAAGGTCAAGTGTGGCTGATCTCCCCAGCGCGGCTCTGGTGTACAGGAATACTGGGCGACCAGTCGGCGATAACTGGAAAATACAGCGGCAGTCTGTGGTGATCTCGAAAAGAAATAGACCCCAGCACCGTAAACGATCTGGCCCCTAGGCTCGATACCCTCTACCACCATGACATCCCGGTAATCACGAAAATCCTCGAGTGAATAGTGCGCAGCCTGGGAGATGGCAATACCCCATTGCTCAGCCTTGTCAAAACCAAGGGAAACGTCACCCAGAACCCGAGTATCCACATCCAGGTACAGAAATGTATCGAATTCGTCTGGAAGGTTTTCCCATATCTCCGCCTTACGGCCGTTGCCACGACGTCCTGTAAGCTGGAAGTCTGTTCGTCGGATCTGTACGTGGCCGTCCAGCTCGCTAACATCAGTATCTCGGTCTGTGATCAGGAAAATTGGCACATCAGGCAGGATGCTCTCGTCAATGCACTCGCGGATCTCGCCGATATACTTCTCTCCCCAAGCAAGGAAAACGATCGCTCTCCGATTCATCAATGGTCGTCTCTGTGTGACTGCAAGCTATTAGTGTCTCTACCGACGATTACGTTATTGCCGCAGAAGTCATCAAGCATTATGCTGAGCTCCGTCGAGCCATACTGACTCAGTAGACGATAGTGACCAGGGCGAGGGGAGATAAACATATAACTTGCAATTTTATACCCAGCTCTGTCTTCTCTGCCCTCAGCCGCCGCCCAGCTCGAAACGGAGATACCCCGCCTCTCGTCAAGCCAGCGTCTACATATTCCCCGAACGTTCGTCTCCAATATCGACATGATGTTGCTGACCTCAGAATGCTGATGCCAACATTAACCATATAGGTCCTGTGTTGGAATGAGGAACAAATTATACTTGATGGAGTCAGAAAATGCACCTGAGGTGATTCTGGATAGCTACTCAGAGTTTCTTTGGACCCCCTTGCTTTCGCCTGCTTTTTCCCTTCTCATAGGGCAAAGGCTAAACTTCCAGCAGCTAGCTGACTATCATGCCAGTCACACCGCTAACGAGACTGTGAAAGTATTAGTTTTTAGCCCCCCTCTTTGGAAAAGAGGGGCTGGGGGAGATTTTGTTATAAAAATAAACCCTTTAATATCAAATGTTATTATTTGATAAAATCCCCCTCAATCCCCCTTTTCCAAAGGGGGAGGTCAAAAGCAGAATACTTTCACAGTCTCTAACGCTCCGTTTCCCTGATTTCCAGCGAAGGCGATTAGCTTTATTTAAAAAAGCGATGTAAATCCAAAGTCTATAAAACTGCTGATAATCAAACTTTTTAGTAAAAAATTATCTGATTATGAACAAAATACACAGGTAATATTTGTTTTTCCCATAAAATACTTATCAGTTTTTAAAGTTCACTGTACTGGTACAGGAATGAATACTTTTACATTATTAATCATAGGTGCTGTCTTTCCTGATGCTCCACCTATATCCAAGCAACCTTCTATACCAAGTGTAACTTTCAATCCACTTAAACTTGCAGTCAATGCAGTAGCTAGCATGCTTTTGGCCCCTGTGGAAGCATCATCAAAAGCCCCTCTATTAATCAAATCGCACCCATCCAGGTTATCAAAAACAGTGTTTGTAAAAATTGTATAGACTCCGTTAGATCTTGTAGCAATTTTAATTATATATGATTCAGCAGTAGTATCAGGAGTACCAACAGCAAGTACTGAACCACTCAATGCAACCATAACCGCTACGACCAAAACTTTTAATTTTTTCATTTATTTTCTCCGATTACAAAGTTGAAACTAAGTTTTCGCGGCTTTATGATGATAAAAAGCGAATTTAGCTGTTGTTAAACATGTAACGATACTGACAATTTGCCTGTGTTTATAACTACATATTCATCTTTGTACCAATAATAGCAATCAAGCTATTATTGGTCAAATGTTCACAATCATTATTTGATTGTTTCTTTTCTTATGAAAGAGTAGAAGAGGGGAGGGGTTTTTGCATCAGTTTTCCTTTGCTGGATTTACAAAGAAGGTTAATAATTCGGGTGCCAAACAACTATTTTGGTTACATGCTTGTAAGTTTAGGTTGATTTTAACCGCTTCTGATTTTAATTCTGATAGGGGGGTTAGTTTTGCTGAGATTGTAAACTCACCTTGATAAAGAGCGAGTGATTGCTTATCAAAATTAGTTTTTACTAATTCAGCGGGTGGATATTGAATATCACTTAATTGCCAATGCTGCTTGTTAAGCACAGTAATGTCGGTGGCAATAAGTTGTTTCTGTAGAGGAATATGCGCATTGATATGCCAGCCTGGTTTAGTTGTAAACAGAAGCAGTAATTTATTGTTATTAACCTTTGCATCAACTTTAATTGCACCACGAGCCGCATATTGATGTGAGCTGATTTCCCCCTTTTTTAACTCATCTAATTGTGTCAACATATAGGTATATGCCGTAGGCTGGCGTGTAATATTACTAGATAAAGTCTGAAGAATTTTAGTCGCTAAATCATTAAACTGTTGTTTCCCCGTACGTTTAAATAGACGATTAAAAATACGCACAGCAACAGAATTACCTGAGGGTAATGCGCTATCATAGGCATCTTTTGGCTGAGTAAATAATAAAGGATCTTTACCCATGCTTAAGGTGCCTGAAGCACTATCCATAAATAGGTTTGTCATTTCATTACTCAATTCTTCAGCCATTTGTAAGTAATAAATTTCATTTGTTACATCATATAAAGTGATTAAGGCCTCAGAAAAGTGAGCATAATCCTCTTGTTTAGCCATGATGGAAGGCTGATTATCAAGATTGATTCTCCACAGTAATCCTTCGCTTTCACGTTGTGAATTCCATAAAGCAATAGCGGCTGCTTTAGCTGTGTCGATATATTTAGCTTCATTTAGAATATCACCAACCTCTGCCAGAGCAGTGATAAACATGCTATTCCAGGAAACAATGACCTTATTATCAGTGAGAGGATGAGATCGGGTATTTCTATGGTTTTTTAGGGTTTCAATTAAAGGGCTAATACGGTGCATTAATGTGGTGAATGACAGCCCTTGTTGCTTTGCCAGCTGTTGCAACGATTGCGGTAAAAAGAAAATATTTTTACCTTCAAAGTTGCCTGTTTCAGTTAGACCATAAAGATTGATAATAAACTTTGCATCAGCTGCATTTAATAATTGCTTGATTTGTTTTATTGTCCAAACAAAAAAAGTTCCCTCTTCTCCTTCACTATCGGCATCAGTGGCAGAATAAAACAAGCCTTTAGGACTGCTCATTTCTGAAATCACGTAATCTAGCGTTTGTTTTGCTATTAGTGCATAGCTGGGGTTTTGAGTTAAGCGATAGGCTTGCGCATAAACCCTGGCAAGATAGGCTTGGTTGTAAAGCATCTTCTCAAAATGCGGCACAAGCCATTTCTCATCGGTTGAATAACGGTGAAAGCCACCGCCAATTTGATCATAAAAACCGCCTTCAGCCATTGCTGATAATGTTTTCTCAAGTACTCCACTTAGTTGTGAATCGTTATTTCTTTCCGCATTTTGTAAGAGTAATAATAAAGAAGGCTCATTTGGAAACTTGGGGGCCAAACTAAAACCACCATTTTGATTATCATAGTGAGATAAAAGTGTTTGTATGGCTGATTGCACCGTCGATTGCTCTAGAGAAGTAACTGAGTGCTGTGACGATGTCTCTCTTTTGACTGCTTCTGCTAAAAGATTGGCAGAGCTAAGTATAGATTGATGACGCTCAACCCAGGCCGTTTTGACCTGTTGCAATAAGGCTATAAAGTCAGCTTGTGGGTAATAAGTTCCACCAAAAAAAGGTTTGCCTTCAGCGGTGATAAAAGATGACATTGGCCATCCACCTTGGCCATTAAGCAAGGTTACTGCTGTCATATAGGTAGCATCAATATCGGGGTGTTGTTCTCTATCTACTTTGATGGAAATAAAAAATTTATTAAGTATTTTGGCTACTTCAATACTTTCAAAGCTTTCCTTTTCCATCACATGACACCAGTGGCAAGTCGCATAACCAATAGACAGAAAAATAGGTTTGTTTTCTTGTTTTGCGATGGCAAATGCTTCTTCCCCCCAAGGATACCAATTAACGGGGTTATGGGCATGTTGAATTAAATAAGGCGAGTCTGTTAATATCAGGCGATTAGTATAAGTCGGATGTGTATTACTGAAATGATGTGTTCGGGCTTTATAATCAGAACCCTTAGCTTTTAAAGCTGAAATAAGTTGTTGTTGCAACTTTTCTGGATAGGAAATTTGATAATTAGCTGTACTGGAATTAGCAACGGAATAGCTCATAAGACAGTAAAAAATTAACAGTGAACGGAGAAGGATGAGAGGCATAGGTTTGTTGGATAGAATGGCTTAGAGTATAAGGAATATAAACTTGTTAAGTTCTTAGTCCAAAATATAGGAGAGAAGTTTATCATTAATCATTGATAACTACTCGCCCCCCCCCAATGGTTTTTCACCGGCTAGAGCTATTTCAATAGCAATTAGTGGGTTATAACCTTTGTTGCAGATAGCTAGAAATACGACAATAAGGAACGTGTATGAAATAACTTCGGGAAGTTATTTCATACACGTTCCTTGGTAGTAAAAATTATTTTAGAAGAAACTGAATTATGGAAAAAAAATCGAAAAAAAAATTAGTTATTGTCCTTGGTTCTCATCGTTCTGGTACATCGTTGTTAACCGCGGCGATAGAAAGTCTCGGTGCTCATGCTGGAATAATAAATGGCTATGTTAGTGATGAAAACCCTAAGGGTTTTTTCGAGAATGAGGAAATAGTTCACTTTAACGATAGGTTTCTAGAGTTTCTCGGCGGGCGTTGGGATAATCCTGTGTTCGATGGTTGTCAGGCAATGGAACTAAGATCGGATAATGAACTTTCGCCATGGGGCAATGAAGCTAAAGAGATATTTCTATCTCAATATGGTGCCCAAAATTTTATAGTGATTAAGGATCCTCGGATGTGTCAGCTGCTTCCGTTTTGGAATAAGGTGTTTAATCAATGTGGGTTTGATGAGAGCAATATATATTATGTTCATATCGCGCGGCATCCAGTGGAGGTTGCTCAATCACAATGCAAAAGGAGAAAGACTAATCCAGAATTTTATGTTCTTGGTGATGACTTCATTGAGATGGTTATTCTCTGGTTTTCTCTGACCTATCAGTCGCTGAGGGATATAACTTTTGATCATAATATTTTTCTTCTTTATGTAGACTTAGTGAAAGAACCAAAAAATCAACTTATTCGTCTGGCAAAGTTTCTCGATGTTAAATGTTCAGGAAAAGAGGTGGAATGTTTTTGTAGTAACTTTGTTGATGAAAGTTTGAGGAGAAACATAGTTGAAAGTAAACAAACCTCTGTGTTAAAGAAAGAGTTTCCGGATGCGATGGAGTTATACGAGCAGATAGAGTCGTTAGCTTTAAAGGATTTGTTTCATCGTAGTGATATACAAAGTATATTGAAGATTGGACAACGGCCTAGGTATCTGCGACATCTAATTAAGGCTCTTATCCCTCTTGTATCTAGACTCGAGAATGAACGTTACGAATCAAACCTGAATGTTAAAAAAATAGCTGAGGATCTTAGTCAGGTAACAACTGAAAGGGATAGTCAGCTTGGCGAACTGAGTAAATCTAGAAATCTGCAACAGGAACTTCAGTCTAAGTATGAACAGGTACTGGTTGATGAGGGACGTACGGCTGACGAACTGAGTAAATCTAGAAGTCTGCAACAGGAACTTCAGTCCAAGTATGAACAGGTGCTGGTTGATGCGGATAGTGTGACTGGCGAACTAACTGAAGCTAGAAATCTGCAACAGGAACTTCAGTCCAAGTATGAGCAGGTGCTGATTGATGAGGGGCGTACGGCTGGCGAACTGAGTGAAACCAGGAAGCTACAACAGGAGCTTCAGTCGAAGTATGAGCAGGTGCTGATTGATGAGGAGCGTACGGCTGGTGAGCTGAGTGAGTATCAGGCTTTGTATCAAAATGCTATTTCTGAGCGTGATGATAGGCAAAGATCCTATGAGGAGCTACACCGGGCGCATAATCGAGCAGTAGCTGAGAGGGATGATTTATATCCTCAGTTAATGGTTGTTTTGAACAGCAATTCCTGGCGACTTACGAGAGGGCCGCGAGCCGTCCGACGCTATTTGATTACAATGCCTGCTGAGGCATTGAGCAGGTTCATATATAGTATGTTACGGGGTGCTTGGGTAAGGTTGCCTATTGGTCCCCAAATGAAAAGTAGACTGAAGAGACAATTGTTTATCAGGTTGCCTTTTTTCTTTCAACGTACAGCAGCCTACCAGAATTGGAAGACATTAGAACCACGTAACTCTAATCTGGAGTCTGATCATTCTTTGCAGGCGAAAAGTCAACGAAATGATTTGTCTGTCGATGAAAAAGAACTTTATGTTCCTTTGAGTGACGAGGGGGGGGTTGCAGACCTGCCTGTTCAGCTTATTGCATTTTATCTTCCTCAGTTCCATGCTATTCCTGAGAATAATGAATGGTGGGGTGAAGGTTTTACCGAATGGACAAATGTGAAACCGGCAAAACCTCAATTCGAAGGCCATTATCAACCGTATGTTCCGGGCGAGTTGGGTTACTATGACCTGACCGATCCGTCAGTACAAAAACGCCAAATTGAGCTAGCAAAACAGTTTGGGGTGGGTGGCTTCTGTTTTTATTTCTACTGGTTTGCTGGTAAGAGATTACTGGAAACGCCAATACTTAATTACCTGAATGATTCCTCGTTAGATCAGCCATTCTGTATATGCTGGGCGAACGAGAATTGGAGCAGGCGATGGGATGGTTTGGAAAGCGATATCCTGATGACTCAGCAGCATTCACCAGAAGACGATTTTGCTTTCATTGAGTATGTGAGTCGTTATCTACGCGCCCCCCGTAATATACAGATAAATGGTCGGCCATTGTTGCTTGTTTACCGCCCTAGTCTGCTTCCTTCGCCTGAAGAAACAGCTCAACGCTGGCGTACATGGTGCAGAGAAAATGGTATCGGTGAAATTTACCTGGCCTATACACAATCATTTGAAACAGAAAATCCAGCGAAATATGGATTTGATGCAGCAATAGAGTTTCCTCCAAATAATAGTGCCCCGCCAGTGATTACTGATCAGGTGGAAGATCCTAATCCAGAGTTTACAGGTATTGTTTATGACTGGAGAGTGTTCGTTGAGCGAAGCAAAAACTATCGGCAACCTGATTACACGTTGTTTCGTAGTGTCACGCCTTCATGGGACAATACTGCGCGTCGTAAGACAGACGGTGCTATTTTTGCCAACAGTTCACCTGAAGGGTACCAGGCCTGGTTAACCAGAGCGATTGAAAATACTGTTGCGCATCGAGAGAATCAGGATGAACGTCTGGTTTTTGTTAACGCATGGAATGAGTGGGCAGAAGGTGCTTATCTTGAGCCAGATGAAAAATATGGTTACGCATATCTTCAGGCCACTAAAGATGCTTTAGAGCATGTTATTGAGGAAAGAAAAAAGCGTCGTATAGTGCTAGTTGCACATGATGCTTATCTGCATGGAGCTCAATACCTAATCCTTAATATGGCAAAAGTCCTACAAGAGAGCATGGGCTTTATTGTGGATATGATTGTTCTGGGAGAGGGGCCTTTAATTAGCGAGTATGCAAAATATGCCAATGTGCATGAATTAGCAGGGATTGATCCTCAGGGTGAGAAAACTGAGAGCCTCGTTCAAAAATTATTCGAGCAGGGTGCAACATCTGCTATCGCAAATACGACAGTTACAGGTCTGATTGTCCCCGTATTGAAAAAACTGGGGTTTACAGTTGTTTCTTTAATTCATGAGCTACCTCAATTAATTAAAGACTATAAGCTTCATGAGCATGTAAAGGCAATAGTTAAAAATGCCGATAAAATTGTCTTTGCAGCTACACCTGTTATGAAAGGGTTTGAGTCTTTTGAAAAGTTAGATAAAACAAAGGTAGTTATTCGGCCGCAAGGTCTATACAAGAAAAATTCGCTTCAGAGTTCTGAGAAAATTAAATCTGCGCGTTCTGAGTTACGCCTTCGATTCAACCTTCCAGAGGAAGCAGTAATTATTTTAGGCGTAGGGTTTGCTGACTATAGGAAGGGGATTGATATTTTTGTTGAGTCAGGAATAGAAATATGTAAAAAAAATAAGAATGCTTATTTTATATGGCTAGGTGGTTTTGAATCGAAGATAGAAGAGAAAGTAAAGAAGGTGGTCAAAGATTCCGGTTTAGCTGAGCGATTTATTTTTCCAGGTCTGGATTATGATTCAGATATATATTATGCCGGTTCAGATATCTATGCGCTAACTTCCAGGGAGGATCCATTCCCATCTGTATTAATGGAGGCATTGGATGTGTATACGCCAGTGGTTGCTTTTACAGAATCAGGGGGTGCTGTTGAGCTGTTATCTAGAGGGGGTGGCGTGCTTGTTGACCATATGAGTAGTAAAGCTTTTTCTTCAGCATTAAGTGAGTTAATTGGTAACCCTGATAAAATTTATAAGCTGGGTCAACAAGGAAAGCAGATAATCGACGAAGAGTTTTCGTTCAGAAAGTACCTGTATGATCTTGCCGACTTTGCAAACACGGGTCTTCGTCGTGTTTCCGTTGTTATACCTAATTATAATTATGAGCAATTTATAGGCGATCGTCTTCAATCTGTGTTTGATCAAAGCTATCCAATATATGAAATTATAATATTGGACGATGCCTCTACTGATAATAGTGTTAGTGCTATTGAAGAGATCATTAAAGATCAGCGTATCGATTGTAAATTTATAGCCAACTTAAACAATTCTGGTAATGTTTTTAAGCAATGGGCAAAGGGGGTGGAAATCTCATCGGGTGATTACGTATGGATTGCTGAGGCTGATGACCTGTCAGATGCTGAGTTTTTAAATGAAGTATTGAAGGGCTTTGAAGATCAGGATGTTGTTTTGAGTTATTGCGAATCAAAGCAAATGGATTCTACTGGAAATGTATTATGTAATAACTATTTGGACTACGTGAGTGATATATCCCAGGAAAAATGGCTTTATGATTATAAAGAGAAAGGTATTAATGAGATAATAGGTAGCTTGGCGATAAAAAATACAATACCAAATGCAAGTGCCGTTGTCTTCAAGCGAGAAATTATATCCAAGGTGTTCAATGATAAGATTGATGAAATAAAGCAGTACAGGAATGCAGGAGACTGGATTGTTTATATTTATGTGCTGAGTAATGGCGATATTGCATATTCAAGCAATGCTCTTAATAACCATAGGCGACATGATAGCAGTGTTACTATCAGTAGTTTTGATATAAATCAATTAGAGGAAATATTGGCTGTTCAGAAAAAAGTGAAAGAATTATATCCAGTAGATAGCAGTGTTGTTACTAAAGCGAATGGTTATTCTCAAGTTTTGTATGAGCAGTTTGGGTTATCAACTAATGAGGCGCGAAAAATTACGGATAATCAAAGGCTAAATAAGTACTTGACTTGATAGCTGTCTTTGAATATAAATCTTTAAAATTTATTTTGTCAACTTTTCGATTTTGGTTGTGAATAGCTATCATAATCAAATAATAATATTAATCTTGGTGAAATCACCTTATGAGTAGAACTTTCTTTATATCTATAAAACCGGAATTAGGTGATATTTCATCTATTACGATTGAGCAGGCGTACCAAAGATTAGGGTTAAATACTGGAAATTTATTATTCACAAATGCCGTATGGTCGCAATTAGACTATGAGAAAGCAGAGTCAGGTTTTGTCTTTGACCCTGCATATGTTAATGAAAATTTTGACCATGTAGTTATCCCAGCGGCAAACTGGTTGTTTGAGAAGTTTGATTTTACAGATCTGACTATATTAATTGAACAGCTAACTATACCTGTCGTCATGATCGGTGTAGGTGCGCAAGCTGGGGTGGATCAGGTAATTCCTGATTTACCTGAAGGGTCTGTAAGATTAATAAAGGCTGTATCTGAGCGATCTGCGTTAATAGGCGCGCGAGGTGATTTTAGTGCTGAGGTGCTGGATTACTACGGTATTAAAAATGTCGAAGTTATTGGGTGTCCATCGCTGTATATGGGCCATAATGGAAATTTGAAAATATGTAAGTCTGATTTAGATAAGATTATGATTGGAGGGACAAGATATCATCTTTCTAGTCACGATAAATCAGACTTGGGTAAGTTCCAGAGATCAATTTATCAATTGGCATTCAGGGAAGGGCTTGATATTAATTATCAGTCAGAAAGGCCAGAATTTGATTTTATTATTAGTGGTGGGGCTGAGATAAGCCCAAAGATATTAAACGAGATTTGTAAATACTACGGATGCGATGATACGCAGGAATTATTTAGTTATTTTAGTAATCATGGAAATGTGTTTGTAAATGTTGATGAATGGATTACAGTAATGAATAAATATGATTTTTATATAGGAAGTCGTATTCATGGAGTGATCGCTATGCTGCTGTCTGGTACTCCAGCTTGCTTATTAACACATGACTCTAGAACAAAGGAACTTGCTGATTTTGCATCAATACCTTCATTTTCTCAAGATGAAATTGGAGAGTTAACCATGGATGTTGTTGAAGATATTTATAATGGAATTGATTTTGATAGTTTTCAAAACACCATTAAACAAAAATATCCGGACTATATAAGATTCCTCGATGCAAATGCGCTACCACATAACCTGGTTAGATAGAATTTTTAGAAAAATTAAAAGGGTATATGGAATGACTGCTTATCTTGAGGTTTCTGGTTACTGTCCTATCTGTGAAAAAAAAGTTCAGTTTGCTTCTGAGTATAACTGGCTGCGAGATCATTTTTTATGTTCTGGTTGTGGATCTATACCAAGGGAAAGGGCATTGATGAAGGTAATTAATGACTATTATCCCAATTATCGTGATCTAATTATTCACGAATCCTCTCCTGGTGGTCGTGGCGTATCTGTGAAGCTTCATTCTGAGTGCTCTCATTATTCAGCATCACATTATTATCCTGATCTAGCTCTAGGAACGATGCATAAGAAGCATGGCTATCAGTGTGAAAGCTTGGAAGCTTTAACATTTGAAGATGAAAGCTTTGATTTGTTTATCACTCAGGATGTAATGGAGCATATTTTTGACCCATCAAAAGCATTTAGTGAAATAGCGCGTGTTTTAAAACCAGGCGGAGCGCATGTTTTTACTGTACCTATAATAAACAAAGGTGCGCAGAGTGAGTGCTGGGCTTCGCTTGATGATAAAGGGGAAATAGTGTATCACCACGATCCCGAATATCATGGTAATCCAATCGATAGCAAGGGTTCACTAGTGACGATGCATTGGGGTTATGATATGGCTGAATTTATACAGTGTCATGCCAATATGCCTACAACAATCGTTATGATTGATGATATTAATATGGGAGTTCGAGCTGAATATATTGATGTTGTTGTTAGCTACAAGCTATGAGTAGTGCTATAAAATCATGATCGTAACCATACGTAGCCCCATTTTTTTGGCTATTCTCTTATTTTTGTTAGCCACGATCTCAATCTCTGTTTTTCCAGAGACAGCAGCAATTACCCAAAGGTACTGACTTTAAAAATGTCACGGCAGCAAAAATTAACCGTATAGAAAAACAACTCAACAATCGTCCTAGAAAATGTTTAAATTACCAAACACCCTACGAGATGTTTAGTTTGGTTCGTGGTGCACTTGCAGGCTGCTAATTCGGCTTTCTAAATATCGAGGTATTAATGAGGAATGTTGATGCACATAGGGCAGGCATTGAGGTAAATGTTGCTTGATTTAATTGATTTTATTTTCTTCTAACCTTTCTTCATAAACACTAAGTACTTTAGCGGGATCACCTGAAACAAGGCTAATGCCTTCATCGATAAGCACTGCTCGGTCACATAATCGTAAAATTTGCTGGTGTGAATGGGATACCAGTACTATAGTTTGTTGAGATTGAATCTTTGCCACCATCGTGCGTTCGGCTTTTTGTTTAAAGTGCAGATCGCCAACACTTAAAACTTCATCGACTAGTAAAACATCCGGACTAATGATAGTAGTGATGGAAAACCCGAGGCGGGCACGCATACCGGTTGAGTATGTTCTTACTGGTTCAAAGAAAAAGTCTCCTAGCTCTGAATATTCCTGAATTTCATTTAACTTGCTTTGAACTTCACGTCGGGAAGAACCCTGTAACATTCCGCTGAGAATCGCGTTGTCGCTTCCGTTAAGATTAGGGTCGAAACCAGCTTGTAATGCTAATAGCGAGACTGAAGCGCCATGGTTAATTATTTTTCCACTATCAGGGCGGATAACACCAGAGATTATACGTAATAAGGTGGATTTACCTGAGCCGTTTCGACCCAGGATGCCAAGCGTTTCGCCGGGATAGATATCCAGGTTTATTGATTTTAGTGCATCGAAATAACTTTTTTTTCTGAATATGTTTCCGCTACGCTTATAACGTACAGCGACGTCTTGCAATGAGATAATTGGTTTCATTAGCGATTATTCCATGATAATTCGAGGATAAATATAGCGTAGTCGCTTGTATATCAATATCATTACAGTGCAAGCTGCAGCGCTACTTACGCCCCACCAGGTGAGTGTTTGCATGTCTGGAAGTATGCCGTCAATAAAGAGTTCACGGTAACACTTTAGAAGGAATGCCATAGGGTTTAGTAAAAATAAACTCTGCCACTCTGGCGAAATTGTACGATAGTCGTAGAAAATACCAGATAAAAACATCAGCAGCGTAAGTCCGGTGGGAACCAGATAGATGAGGTCGCGTATGAATGGAATTATAGCGGCTACCATACTGGCAACGGCAATAGTCAAGAGTGTTTGTACGGCTATGACGGGTACAAGAGCCCACCAGAGTGCTCCAGGTGAGTAGTCTTGTAGCCAGAGAAAACCAAACAGTAAGATAAATACCGGAATTTGTTTAAGAGTGGCTTGTAGTAGACTAACTAGTGGAAAAACAACAGATGGGATGCCTACCTGGAGCATGAGATTTTGTCCGGTAATGATGCTGTTGCTACTACCGTTGACTGCTTTCAGGAACCACATCCAGGGAATCAGACCGGTGAGTAGAAAAACGGGGTAGTTCTCGCCGCCGCGCTGTAATAGGAGGTCAAATACTAGATAGTACACAACCATGTGTAACAATGGCTCAAGAATCCACCAACCATAACTGAGGTAGTTGTGGTGTACTTCTGAACGTAGGTTGAATATCGCCTTTGTCCATATCAGTTCTAATAGCCTGCCAGGGCTGGTGTGGCCACCGTGCAATTTTGGCATGTCATGAATACTGGCCTGGTTATTGAGGATGTCGGCACCGTATTGCTGAGCCAGAACTAATTGTCTGGCTTGCTTCGGTCGATCCAGTTGGCGCGCAGCCTCTGAGGCACGTAAATAACCAGCGGGAATTTCCGGAAAGCGTGAGCGAAACTCCTCCCAGCGTTCCAGGGCAAGTTCCCATTGTTCTGCGTGCATGGCCAGTTCTGCGTGCTGAATGAAAGCCGCAGGTGCGTTTGGATCGCACTGTCGTGCCTTTTCATTGAAGATACTTGCTTGTTTCTGCTTGCCTTGATGTTCGGCACACTCGGCTGATTTCATCCAGAGTTGCAGGTTGTCCGGATATTTGTCGCGAGCCTGTTGTAAAAAATGTTCAGCTTCTCCCCATTGTTTGTTTTTCACCGATAGTTCAGCAGAAATTAGGTAGGTGTACGGGTTATTTGGAAATTGATTTCTGGCATGGGCTAATAAGTGGCCTGCTAGCTCAAGTTCGTCGCATGATATTTCAGTAATGGCACCTTGTAGCCATGGCTCGGCTTGTGTTGGGTAGGTGGTTCTCAATACTGCCCATAGCGTTCTGGCCTTCAACCATTCTTTATTTCGCATGAATTGTTTAGGTAATTCAATGACTTCATTGAATGGAGGTGGCGTCGACTTAGTGTCTTGATTTGTATTCATAAAAGATAGTAGTTATGAATTATGTGTATTACAGTTATTGGAGTAATACGTTAGGTTCAAAATATGCAATATAGGGTATGGATAAGAAATATTGGTATTATAGTAGTTATTTTAGCTACTTAGGAATGATAATTAAACAACTTCTTAAACTAATCAACATAATTATGTGTTAATAGATGTTGAATCGAGTATTATCAGCATCATGATAACATAAGCCTATCCTCAAGAAATCGAAGCGCAAAAACTTGCCATGGATGAGACGATCAAGTGAAACCTGTCACGCAAGGTGATTGCAGAAAAGCTTCAAGAGAAAGGGATTAGTGTCAGCGTAACAGTGGTTAATCAACGCCTTAAAAAACATGGTTTTCGTGCTCGCCAAGCTTTCAAATCTGAAGCGAGGAAAAAGAATATTCCCCATCGTGATGAACCGTTTAAAAATATCAATAAGGACTGAGGATTTAATAACATCCAGAAGTTTGGCGTAGAATTCTAGTTTCACAGGAGTGTCAATAAAATGGGCGCATAGCAGGCTACGCAACTTTTTTATTGGTGCTTCTGTGAGACTAGAAGGCAAGTCAAAATCGGGAAGTTATTAAATCCTCAGTCCTAAGCCAAAGCAATCCTACACGGATGCAGGTAACCCTGTTCTGAGTATGGATGTAAAAAAAGAGCTGATTGGTAATTCCGTTCGCTCTGGAACATTGTATACGCAAGAAACAATCCGTGTGAATGACCATGGTTTCCCTTTATACACAGAGGGAAAAGTCATTCCTCACGGCTTATATGACATCAATAAAAATACAGGCTATATCACACTGGGGACAAGTCACGACACCTCTGAATTTGCCTGCGAATGCATTCGCCAATGGTGGTTATCCCACGGTTCTATTGGGTATTCAAAAGCTAATAGCTTTTTATTGCTTTGTGATTGTGGCGGAAGTAATAATGCACGCTATTATCTTTTTAAAGAAGACTTGTAACGGTTATCAGATGACTTGGGGATTGAAATTCGGATTGTACATTATCCACCCTATACCTCAAAATACAATCCAATAGAACATCGATTATTTCCTCATATAACAAGAGCCTGTAAAGGTGTTGTGTTTAAAAGCGTTGAGTTGGTTAATCAGCTCATGGGTAAAGCA
>WTAG01000585.1 GCA_013139755.1 Methylomarinum sp.
CAAGATGGTTTTATTTGCTATTCTCGGAGTAGCAGTTATTACTGCTGGGTTGAATTATGATTAAAATAATAATGAGGTAATAACCATGAGTGAGGAAAAAGCAGTGGGTGAATCTTTATACGATAGAATTGGTGGTGAAGCGGCAGTCAATGCAGCGGTTGAACTGTTTTATAGAAAAGTGCTTAATGATTATCGCATTAATCGGTTTTTTGATAAAACGGATATGGATGCGCAAATTGCCAAGCAAAAGGCTTTTTTTACAATGGCGTTTGGTGGACCTAATACGTACACGGGTGGAGATATGCGCACAGTTCATGCACCTTTAGTAAAAATGGGTTTGGATGATTCGCATTTTGATGCAGTCATGGAGCATTTGGGTGCAACATTAGTTGAGCTTAATGTACCTGCTGAATTGATTGGTGAAGCAGCTGCCATTGCTGAAAGTGTTAGGAGTGATGTGTTAGGTAAATAACATCGCTTTTATTTGCTAGAAAGTGTAGAAAAAGAGAGGATATTTGTTCTCTCTTTTTTACTTTTGGAGTATGGCATCTGAACTTTATTGTTTAAATACTAAAAATTATTATGTCTAAATTAACGATTGGTGATGGTAGTTATAGCTGTCAACCTGAAGAAACTGTTTTAGATGCTTTGTTGAGGCAAGAGGTTGATGTTTCTTATGCGTGTAAGAAGGGGACTTGTCATAGTTGTATTTTGAAGAGTATTGACTCATCTCCATCGGCCACGGCTCAGAATGGACTTAAAGATACCTTGAAAAATCAGGGGTATTTTCTTGCTTGTCTTTGTGTGCCTGAGCAGGATATGACTATTAAGTTACCAGAACAATCTGAGTTTTATACGGATGGTAAAGTTGTTGCCAATGAAATGCTTAATAGAAATACTATTTTGTTGGTTTTGGAGTGTCCAGATGTACTGGAATATAAGGCAGGGCAGTTTGTTAATATACAAAGGGCTGATGGTGTAACGCGAAGTTACTCAATATCTAATGTGCCAACAGAATCTAAAACCTTGGAATTCCATATTCGTCGTTTACCTGGTGGCACTTTTAGTGAGTGGGTACATGATGAAATTAAGGTGGGGGATGTTTTATCCGTTTCAGAACCTCAAGGTCATTGTTTTTATTTACCTGACCGTAAAGAGCAAGGCTTACTGTTAGTTGGAACAGGGAGTGGTTTAGCACCTTTAGCGGGTATTTTAATAGATGCTTTATCGCATGGTCATTCTGGCCCTATACATTTGTTTCATGGAAGCCGTGAACTGGAAGATTTGTATAGAGTGGATGAAATGCGACAGCTTGAGCGTGATAATTCAAACTTTACATATACCCCATGTATATCAGGCCCACATGTTCCTGAAGGCTTTAGTGCTGGGCGAGCTAATGAAGTTGTTTTGAAAAATTTACCAAACTTAACAGGTTGGCGAGTATTTCTCTGTGGCCATCCAGAAATGATCAGTCAGATGAAAACAGCTGCTTTTATGACAGGGGCTACTAGCACCGATATTTATACCGATGCTTTTCTTGTCACTGCTAAATAATTAGGCTGTTTGAGCTGAGTTTTGTTTAACCCAGTCGTACGCAGTAGATAATTGGTTGAAATAAGCTACCGATTTGCCTTTTAAATAGGAAAATTGTGTGTAATAGAGGTCGTTGACTTTCATTTCGTTACTCTGAACTACAAAAGCAATAGAGTCCCCAATAAAATCAGATTTCAGCGCAAGCATTTCTGTTGCGGAGGTGCAAATGTTGTAACTGCCACTGATTAAGGCAATAACATTTTGTTTTCTTTGGAATTTTTGTTTTAGAGAATCAAATAACCATCGAATATCTTCTTTGGTTATCTTTTCCTGTGAATACAGGTCTATAAAAATCAAGTCTTTGTAGTTTGAAATTTTAATTTTTCCATTATTCATGGGTAAAACTCACCTTTACTTTGTAAGTAAATAATTACAAAGTAAAGGATACTACCTCACTTTTAAAGATGAACCTAATTTTTCTAGTTAAAAAACCGGTGAGATAGTGGGACATATATTTGATAATGCCCGATATTTTAAGGGGTTGAGGTAAATATGTCCGGGAAAGTCGGGTTAGATATTCCCGGTATACTGGGTAAGTCACCTCTGCCATTACCAACTTTAAGTTGGGCTTTCATGCCTTTTTCCATATGTTGAGCTATGTCACAATGCACTAGATAAGTGTAATGGCTGTTTGGAACGATAAAAGTCCCAGTTTTTTTGTTTTGTCCATTAACTTCAATATGGAACATACCTTTGGGGTAGAGGTAAGTTGGTAAACCATGAATCATCCATTGGTGGCGAATGTCGTCTTCATTGCTAAATTCTACTGTAATGCGGCTGCATGGTTTTACTTGCCATTGATGTTCATTAAAGCCAAAAACAGTTCCTGGATAAGGTTCTGAGTATTTAGTACCCGCTTTAACGACTATAGTGACATCTTCTGTAATTTCTTTGCAATCTTTAGGGATGTCGTCTTTGTTTTCATTCATGACCATTCCCTGCATGTCCATACGCATATTGCTACCACATCCGCCTTCCATTAGTTTTGTTTCTGGATGGTGGTTATGTTTATGATTATTTGTTACATCAGTTACTTCTGTTGTATTAGCCGCCACTGAATATAAGCTATTTATACTTAAACCAAGTGCAATTAATGTTCCTGTAGAAAATGATTTTAATGGTTTTTTATTAATCATTTGTTTTTCCCAGTATATTTTTTAAACAAAGTAAGAGTGATTAGCAGAATAATGATTTGCACGATTAAAATGGCAATTTGTGTTGTATCCATAGAGACCATATCGCTTGATTGAGTCTTATTATCAGCTTTTTGAGGAATTTCCCCATAATGTTGCTTGTCATCAGACAGGTTCCAGACAGGGTATTGTTTTTTATAAAAGGCTTCAGTAAAAAAAGGACTGACATCAACGCCTTGTAGATTTGGCATACCGTTATTGCCAAGAAACGATTCAAAAACAATGCTGCTGATATGACCACCAGGGTAGATGCCGTCGGTCGTTACGCCCAATTCATTATGGTCGTGATAGGTCCATATTCCCGGTCCCATGTTATTTAAGCCATCATTATGCGCATACAATTCCAGATCTGCTCGTTGAGCCGGACCTAATGTAAATACATCGCGTTGTATTTGTGCAGCTGGCTTGAGTTTTACCCCGTCAAAATGGGTGGCTGTGGGTTTAAAACCGTGGGTATGTAAGGATAGTTGTTGGTCTCCCGCATTTAAAACACGTAACTTTATTTTTTCTTCAGGTTTTACAATAATGAGTGATTCTCTTAATGTGTAAGGGAATGACCGACCATTTAGCATGAAGTAATCAGGGGTTCTTTCGGTAATGTTGTAATCCCTATTATAGGCCTTTGCTAATAAGCGGGAATCATTCGCGGTTTGGATAAGATTATGTAATTCCCTATCTATATCCTGATATTGCAAATCATATTCTTTGCTATAAGAATCCTTAACAGCAACAGAAGAATGGCGAACAAAACCTGCGCCAATATTAA
>WTAG01000484.1 GCA_013139755.1 Methylomarinum sp.
TAGGTCCTGCAACTGCTGATTATATAGAACGTAATCTACAAAAGGCGGTAGATAGCAAGGCTAAGGCAGTATTAATCAAAATGGATACACCTGGAGGTCTGGATGGTTCCATGCGCCAGATAATCAAGCAGATTATTGCCTCACCTATTCCTGTTATCAGTTATGTCGCACCCGGTGGAGCACGTGCTGCCAGTGCAGGAACTTATATTCTCTATGCTAGTCATATTGCCGCAATGGCACCAGCGACCAATCTGGGAGCTGCAACACCGGTGCAAATCGGTGGTTTTGGCGGCTTTGGCGATGATAAAGACAGTGCTGATAAAGATAGTGCTGATAAAGATAGTGCTGATAAGGAAAAGTCCAAATCCAAACCATTGTCTGATCCAATGACTCACAAAATGGTCAATGATGCAGCTGCTTACATTCGAGGTTTGGCAAAAATGCATGGCAGAAACGAAGAATGGGCTGAACAGGCAGTACGTGAAGCAGCTAGTCTTTCTGCTGAAGAAGCTTTAAAACTGAACGTGATTGATATTGTTGCAACCGATGTAACAGATTTATTTCGGCAGCTACATGGTAGGAAGATTAATGTTTCTGGTAAAGAACTTATCCTAAATACCGAGCAGATTGAAATACAAAATATAAAGCCTGACTGGCGTAGTCAATTTCTAGCTGTGATCACCAATCCTAGTATTGCCTATATATTATTAATGATCGGTATTTATGGACTGGTGTTTGAATTCTCCAATCCAGGTAGCATCGTACCCGGTACGGTAGGCGGAATTTGTCTGTTGCTGGCTTTATACGCTTTGCAGTTATTACCCGTCAATTATGCTGGAATGGCGCTTATTCTGTTAGGGATAGCGCTGATGACTGCGGAATCCTTTGTACCCAGTTTTGGCATATTAGGGCTGGGAGGCGTAGTCGCTTTTGTCATTGGTTCTGTGATATTTATGGATACCGATGTGCCGGGGTTCGGGATAGACCTGGGACTGGTTGCCGGTTTTGCCCTGAGTAGCGCGGTGTTTTTTATTATTGCCATTGGCCTGTTATTAAAATCAAGACATAGTCCTGTTGTTAGTGGAAAAGAAGAAATGCTGGGCTGTTTTGGCATCGTACTGGATGATTTTAGCGGAACCGGGAGGGTTCGTATTCATAGTGAAAACTGGCGAGCATCATGTGAGCTGTCTTTACATAAGAATGAAAAAGTGAGAGTGACAGCGATTGATGGTCTGATCTTACGGGTTATGCCGATTAAACAACAGGAGCACAAATGATGTTTGTAAATTTTGGTTATATCTTCATCAGTATTTTAGTGGTACTGCTAATCAGTGCGTTCAGAATTCTTAGAGAATATGAGCGTGGTGTTATATTTATGCTTGGCCGTTTTTACCAAGTAAAAGGACCTGGGTTAATTATTGTTATCCCTATCATTCAACAAATGGAACGGGTTGATTTACGTACCATAGTGATGGACGTGCCAACTCAGGATGTTATTTCCCGTGATAACGTTTCAGTTAAAGTTAATGCGGTGGTTTATTTTCGCGTTATAGAACCCGACAAGGCGATCATACAAGTGGAAAATTTTTATGATGCCACCAGCCAGTTGGCGCAAACAACTTTGCGCTCGGTACTGGGGCAACATGAACTGGATGAAATGCTGGCTGAGCGTGATCGCCTGAATATCGACATTCAAACCAGTCTGGATCAGCAAACTGACGCTTGGGGGATTAAAGTCTCCAATGTTGAAATAAAGCATGTAGATCTGGATGAAAGCATGATCAGAGCGATTGCCAAGCAGGCTGAAGCTGAACGTACCCGACGCGCTAAAGTAATTCATGCAGAAGGGGAAATGCAAGCTTCCGCAAAATTGTTGGAGGCGGCAAAAATATTGTCAGAACAACCAGAAGCGATACAGCTAAGATATTTACAGACCTTGACTGAAATTGCCGGTGAAAAATCCTCTACCATCGTTTTTCCACTGGATATATTAAAAGGCTTTAAGTAATGATAAGTATTGAGCAATGAAAGATATGTTTGATTTTTTTGATAAGCTGAGGTCATCAAAAATTATTTATATTTACCAACCGACTGTTGGATATATACTTCGCGCGGTTACGGGTGCGGAATTTATAGCAAGTTGATTTTTGTTGAGTCACATATAGCTAATGGTATTATTGAAGGTGTTAATAGCAGGATTCAATTGATAAAACATTGAGTTAGAGCTTGTCTCAACCCATATTTTTTACCTCTAACATAATAATGTTCTAATTGGAGTGCAGGGCTTAACAACTAATCCTTTCTTTCGTTTTGGATTTATAGATTACGCACTGATTTCTACCCTTGTCTTTTGCTACATAAAGAGCCATATCTGCTTGATTGAACAAATCAACATCTCTTAGGTTTTTGTCTTGCAGTGCGGTCAAACCAATACTTAAAGTAACGACGTCGGCAGCATTAGAATACTGATGCTTGATTTTCAATGCTTTGATGTTTGTCCTGATGCGTTCCGCTACAGTATAGGCACCCTGACAATTTGTAGAGGGCATCAAGACCACAAACTCCTCTCCGCCAATCCGCGCAACAAGATCTGTTTTTCTGGGGAGTGTTTCAGTTATCGCCTCAGCTACACGCATCAAAGCTATATCCCCCGCTTTATGTCCATAGTTATCGTTGTATTTTTTAAAATAATCAATATCAATCATCATTAGCGCCAGTGGCTGCCTTGATCTTCTCGCAGCAGTTATTTCATCGGTTAAACGATGCTCATAGACACGACGATTGGCTATCTGGGTTAACGGATCAATTTCACTGAGTATCTTGAGACGGTTAATTGCCTTCTCCAGAGCTACCGTACGTTTCTTCACAACTTGTTCAAGATGATTCTGCTGTTGACGTAATTTTCTCTCCGTAACCTTGATGCCCGATAAATCTCTAATAATGCCTGTAAAACGTAGTTTACCTTCTAAGCCCGTATCAGAGAGTGTAAGATGAATTGGAATTAACCTTCCATCTTTATGTCGACTCAAGACTTCACGACTGTTGCCAACGGCCGTCTTAATCCCTGTGTTTAAATAATTTGCAATATACTTATCATGATTAAGAGCGAGTTCTTCTACCATTAACATAGAAATGTTCTGGCCAATGACTTCTTCTGCACAGTAACCAAAAATATTTTCTGCACCATGGTTAAAATGACTGATAATTCCTGATTCATTGATACTAATGATGCCATCAACTGCTGTATCAAGAACAGCTTTATAACAGGCCTTACTTTCTACAAGTTGCTTTGAATTTATCTTGACTTGCTTATCAGTGAAAAGATTCTTTTGTTTCAACGTATGTATATATACCGCCAATATCAGACTGCTGAAGATGCCCAGTACCAGAGTGAGGTTTATACCTATATTGCTGGGTTTTTCGTGAAAGTTATAAGGAGCAGATGCAGATAATTGCCACTGCCTGCCGCCAACATTGAACAGTGATTCTTGGAAATGATAATTTCTATCCCCATTCTTTACCTCTTGCTCACTCGCTAGCCATTGGTCAGATAGCTTATCTTTGATAGCAATTTTTATACTCGGATCATGAAATGAGGGGGAGATAAAATACTGATAAAAATCATCCATTCTCAATACCATCATGGCATAACCATAAATGACAGGCGTCTGTTGTTGATTATTGTGTACAGTAATTGGCTTTCTGTAGAAAGGATAAAAGGCAAATATAGCTTGTTGATTCTCTTTTTCGGGTTCTAGCGCAGCGGGTGGCGTTACGATAATGACATTTTGGCCTGTTGCTTGTTTCAATGAGTTAAACCAGACATCATTGGATCCTAAATCATATCCTAATGCTATTCTGTTACCTTCTAATGGTTCAATATAGTACACAGGGAAATATTCAGCACGAACCTTTGCTGAAATAAGTTGATTGTTTTCATCGTATTCAAGGATACTAAAGTTAGTGAATCCATCATTAATTGCACGTTCCTCGTAGCTTTCACGTTCATCTAACGGCACAATAGGGATCCACTCTAGCGCTTGAATTTCAGGGCGTTCCTGTAATAGGGTGTCAGAGAATTCTTTGAACTCATCCCGATTAACAAATATCCTTGATTTAAAAAAAGCGTTGAGTGATTTTAATGCCGAAAAAGAATATTCTAATTTGTTTTCAATCTCAATAAACCGATCATTTACAAGTTGATTAAATTTTTCAGTCTCAAGCTGGTGGCGATGGCTATTCTCAATCTGATAATAGCTAAAAGTTAAAATGAGCCCAATGACAAGTATGGCTAAAAAGTGTTTATAGTCTTGTAGCTTTAAGTTCATTAAATACGCCTTCTCAAGTCCTTTCATTAATTAGGGTGGATCTGCTAGCTAGAGTAAATTGAATAGCGTAAGTTAAACTAATCTTAATAAGATCTCAGTTTATGTCTCCACCAGAGAGAAGGTTAGGTTGAGGCGAATTAAATATAAAATGGGTATTATTTCTTTGGTATGGTAATGGTCAGCACGCCGTTGAGGTAATCGGTTTGCATTTTTGCAGCATTTGCAGGGCCAGGTAATGTTAATATCCGTTGAAATTCCCCCATAAAACGTTCACGGTATCTGTATTGGCCATTATTCTCATTGGTTTTATCTTCAGCATGTTCTGTTTTAATGGAAATATGTAATTGCTGGTCTTCCAACTTTACCTTCAGGGAGGACTCATCTGCACCAGGTGCATTGACAGTTACAATATAACGATCTGATTTTTCCTGGAGATTAACATCAGGTGCTTTGCTAAAGCTGCCAAAAGGCGTTTGCATATGAAAGCGCGAAAATGAATCCCCGAAAACTCGGCCCATTTCTTTTTGCATACGCTGCATTTCTTTATAGGGATGCCATGATTTATCATCAAAAAAATTGTCATCCAAATCAGGTAGGGGATTGATTTGTTTATGCCGCGGTAATGTTTTCGCTTGCGGTCTGGCGACTTGGCTATCTTTCTGGTTTAGCAGATTAAGTTTGTCATTCAATTGCAGTATCAAATAAAATTGTATTCCGAACACAAAAGCCAACACGATGCCCAAAGTAATAAAATTACGGTTGTTCATGGTTTAGCTCCTTGGTTTGTGTCGATTAAGAACAATTTGATTAATTTACATTTAAACAATTTCTAAGATTGATGACGACGCTTGCTAAAAAAACATCACGGCACTAACATCCCGAGATGGTTGGAACATCTCTTTTTATGCACTTATTAAGGAGCCTCTGATTAAGTCTGGACGAAGTAGATTATGCTCATAATATTCAGATTTAAGGCAAAATTCGCACGTAATAGCAGGCTATTGCGAAGGTTTTTAACGCAGAAGCTGGGTATTATGAACATAAGGTACGAGTTCATGGCTTGATCAGAGACTCCTTAACCTAGGCAGTCAATTTACTCTACTTACCAGGGCTATTTGATTTCGATACTTTTCCGTTTGCTTTTTTCAGTTTTTGGGATAATCACTTTTAATATTCCGTCTTTAAATGTTGCTTTTACATTCTCATTATCAACACCGTCTGGTAATGGAAGTGTGCGCTGAAACTCTCCTCGCGATATCTCGCGACGGAAATATTTGCCACCTTCTTTTTTTTCTTCCTTTTCTTTTTTTGTGGAAGTGGATATTGTAAGTAACTGATTGTTTATTGAAACATTTATATCTTTCTTATCAATGCCCGGCAATTCTGCTTGAACTTCTACTTCATTGTCGCGATCAAGGATATCCACTTTTGGAAAGCCTCTATCTAACCCTGTAGGGAAATCCCAATCTGATAAGTGAGGCCATCTGTGTGTGAGAAATTCATCAAAAAAATCATCAAATTCGTTAAATGAAAATAAACTACCTGATGATGGGCGAGACATGATTTCACCGCTTTTTAGGGACTCTTTTTCTTTACTGCTCATAATGATTCTCCAATGATTCTTCAATTAATTTATAAGGACTTAAGTAAATTGATTAGACCTTATGGTTATTGTCATAAAATCACTCTCTAATGGGGTACTTCTCTTTCTAAATCAAGCCAATCCTCAATGTCATATACTGCTGTAAAACCTCTTTTATGGGTTTTGTAATTAACACCATTAGCACTTTTTCTTTTAGGGTAATTATCGGAATAATCATGGTTGTCTTTTTTTGTTTCAAATGAAGTGTTTTTTCTTTTAGTTGTCATTTTGTATGCTCCAAATTTAACAAAGTATCAATATAAAAAGGGGTTAAATGCCAGAGTAAGGGGGATAAACGAGCGCTTTAACTATTTAACAACAAATTGACTTGCTTGGAGTCAATGGTTTTTATGTCTTCTTCATAAATATAATCAGCCAGTTGAATTATTTTTTTCCAATTTGACGTGTTATTTATAAAATCAAAGGACTGTGTAAGTAATTTAGATATAAGCTGGTTTTGCTGGTCTTTACACTTAGAAAAACATACTAAATACTGATTGATTGATGCCAAGTCAGATGATCCACCATAGTTGTGCAAAGCATCCAGATTGATTAAGTTTTGGTTAAAAACCTCACCATCAGACATGGCAACGTATTTTGCTTCTACTATAGGGCCAATTAGAAGATTAATAACATCAGTTTCAAAAGCGGTAAAAAAATCTTTAATATTTTTTTCTGAGTTACGCTCTATGTAAAGACCTATATGAGAGCTTAAACAATCTGCTGATTTCGGTATGGTTTTTATATGTCTACCTCCATTAACGATAGCACTGTAATCTTCATCCACTGTATATCCATGCGAAGATTTAGGGTTTGCGTTTTGGGAGGTGTTTTTAAAGGTGATTTGAAAGGAAACAGGGGGAAGCTGCTTTAGTTTGTTGCTCATAAGGATAGCCACAGCATGTCCAGATTCATGGTAAGCAATTCTTTTTTTATGAATTTCAATGTTGCTGCTAGATAAATTGATGGACTGATTTCGTTTCATATCACTGCCGCCTATTTGATTAAAAGTTAGTTGGAAGTTGTATAAGTAATGCTTTGTATTGCTTATGCTGCTTGCTCTATAGACATTGTCTCGTTAATTTCCTGCTCAGCCTCATACCAGTCAGATACCTCGTAACCAGGCTCAAAACCTCTTTTTTCAGCCTTGTAATAGGCACATTTTGCGATCATTTCATAACAATCTTCTCCAGACATAGTGCTGTCTAACGTGATTGATTTTAAATCAGGTTTCTTATTAGTAGTCATGGTATTAACCTCAAATTAAAATTTAAACTAAAGTCTACTAAAACAATATGCTTTTTAAAATAAGCTTAACTACCTAGGTATAAATGCTTAGGTATTATTACGTATGTTTTTTAATAACTTTATCATTTAATATCGATTTTAGATTTTTAAGGAGCCTCTGATTAAGTCTGGACGAAGTAGATTATGCTCATAATATTCAGATTAAAAGTAAAAATCGCTAGGTAATAGCAGGCTATTGCGAAGGTTTTTAACGCAGAAGCTGGATACTCAGGGCCTAGGTACAAGTTCATGACTTGATCAGAGGCTCCTTAACTAAAGAGCGGTTATAGATTTCGTAGGTATGAAAGTTATCCGTATTATTACCTAGGTAATCGCACTAATAGAAAAGTGTATTTGATTTTTGTAAAATAATTACAACATTAATACTTGAGTATTTTTTATGTATATCGGTTATCCGGATGTTATGAAGTTACCTGAGATAACAACTGCAATAGAAAATCAATCGTATGGTAATGAGTGAGGTTATTATAATGAATATAAACAACAATGTATTTGAGTTTTTATTTGAAATAATAAAGGTTATTCTTCTGGTCGGCTTAGTTGCAAGTGTAGGTATATCCTTTCCTACTAATGCGGACGAACAAGGGGGGGGGATCGTGGTATTGCGTTATGTACCGCAAAGATCCGCTATCAGACCCTCAATAGTTCCTGGTAAAACGATTTTTGTGAGTACTTCTCCAGACAAAACAGTAATAAATGCAACAAGAACTGCCAAACCAAATGCAGCTCTTGATCAACTGAATGAACTAGACGAAGAAGATTTTGCAGGGATTAGCAGTAACATACCTCAAATTAATTTTGATATTAATAGCAGCAATATCTCGACGGGAGTCAGCAGTTCATCGGGATTTAATTCAAATATGATCCAGTCAGCACAAGGAATTAGATCTAATTTAGGCGGCGTGGCATCTGCAACCGGTTCTGTCCGAAGGGCTACCTCTTCAATAGGTAGATCAATTCAAGGTGTAACCGGGATTTTATCCCCTAGATAAAGCAGAGGCAGGGAATTATGTTATCAGCTAGAATATTTATATTGCCCACCATGCTAGTCAATAGCGTGTTCTGCAATTCAGTGACCGCAGGCGAATTACTATTGCCTCCAGGGTTTATTACTCAATCTACAATTGATGGCAAGGTTACAGATCCCGGCAGACCTATAAATGAAGGTGTAGTGACTGTTAACATAGCCTCTGGAGAACAAAATGCTCAGGCCAACCTAGGCAGTATTGCTTTAAATCTTCAGAGTGCTGCTGCCAAGGTAAATCTTGATATTCAGCAGGCAGTTGAAAATAATCAGTCAATACTGCCCAACCAGGCAAAGGCAGAAATTACAGGTAACAGTTTCAGCAACTCAGTAGGCTGGATTGCTGTTAATCAGGCCAGTGGCCTGGCAAATGCTCAGGTTAATGCATTTAGTTTCAGCGAAGGTAGCCAGGTGATGACGGATACTAGAATAAAGCAAACAATAACCGGTGATTTCAAACCACTGGCTGTGCTTCCGGTAACAAACGGTACAGCCGATACAGAATTGGACATCAATGGGGAATTTCTTGCGGACAATGCGCTACAGGAAACACTCTCTGGTGAACAACCGCTGATTGATGGCGGCTTACTTAGGGCGCAACGAGCAATATCGGTCGAGGATACTGCATTTCGTAACACACTAGGGGTAGTCCAGCTTAATCAATCAGCGGGATCGGGCAACCGCTCGATCAACAACTTCGCACTACGAGTCATAGTAGATGCGAAA
>WTAG01000622.1 GCA_013139755.1 Methylomarinum sp.
TATTAAATAAAGCATCTGGATATTCCCAGCGTGTAAAAGTGAAATTTAAAGCTACATAAGTAGAAAAATCATCAGTTGAAACTAAAGATAAATTAGAAAAAGAAGAAGAATAACAACTAATCAAAGTTGATACACCAGCAGAAAACGGAAAATCTACTAAACCAGTACCAGTACCACCTGAACAATTATAAACATCGCTACTATTAAAAGCCTCAGTGGGATAAAGAGTATCCTCAGGTTTTAGCCATTCATCATTAGGAGAAAGAATATGATCTCCGTACTTATCAATTGCTAAACCAGCAAGACTAAGCAAAAGTAAAGGAGTAGGCTTAAAAGCGGCTTTTGCAACTGCTTTGGCAATTGAAAGGGGGGAGATTTTTGAGGCTACATTTACGAGAAGTTTGTTAGAAGGCAAAGCATACGTAGCAGTACCACGCAAGATAACACCTGAAACAGGGGAAGAGGCACGATTAAGAAAAGTAGAAAAAGGAACACCTTTTGAAAGAGATGCAGGGATATTTAAGCGCGTACTACTAACAGCACCTTTAACATAGTGACTACCCGTAAAACTAGCATCCACTATTGAAAAAACAGGAAATGGTAAAGCTAAAAGGAATACAAAGAAGACTTTTTTTTTATCATGGTTTTGAACCTAAAGCATAAACAAAAGCCCACGCTGCTATTGCACCGATAAGCGTAATAATAACGTGAGCTAATGTGATCATTTATTTTCTATGCGCTTCTAATAGCACGCTTAGCAAGACCAATACCCTTGAATGCAAGAGCAACACCAACGATCAAAACACCAGCGCCAGAAACGAATGCAGCAATTGCGGTTAAATCTACAGCAGTAAAAATAGCAGCCATTTTTTAATTTCCTTTTTTTAAAGTTTTTGTATTACGGCCTTAGCTACGCCAATGGCATAACCGATAGACCAGAAGGTTAAAACAGCACCAAAGCCCCATGAAAAATCATAGAGTATGTCTGATGCTGTTATTTGTGAATTAGATATATTCACAAATTCAGTATATGAAAGCGCAACAAGGTTGGGGCAAGTGCCGTCTAAATTGAAGGCTACCTGTTGAACTACCCCAGCATTTATAGTTGTGCATATCATGTTTTTAATTTACTTTTTTGTTGTTGATAGTGGTGCTGTTGAAACTGTAGACGGTGGCACAGCAGAAGTTGTTTTTTCATCTAACACTTTTCTTATGCTGACAGCAGATAAAACGGCTTTATTTCCGCCACCCATATCAATATCACAAAGTATTTCCATTTCTGCGGGAAAACTTAATTCACCAGAGTCCTGTTTTGCTTTGAGTTGGTCAAACATTGCAAAAGGCATTTTTATCTTCATTAATTCACGGCCCAAAACATTTTCATTTTTGCCGCTGTTAGGTTTTGATACCCAAATTGAACCGCCTTTATTTCCTTCCATTTCGTAGCGTGTTAATGATTCGACTTGTCCAATTACTGTTGTTTGCATTTCTGACATGAATGATTCCGACATTTTGTTGTCCTTTTTTTTTGCTTTAGTTAAATTAATGTAAATTATGTTTTCTTTGTTATTGGGTGCATCCTGCGGAACGTGCTTTCCGTTCCAATATCTCTTTAAGTCTGATAACTTCAACTAATCAATAAATGCTTTTACGCAAGCTCCAAAGATTTATTAATAAGTTTCCGTAAAATCAGTCTTAATGAGCTATTTCCTCTACAATCACTTGCACAAGATCAAAATCAAGGTCAAGAGATTTAATGTGCTGCGCGCTTTTTTTTTAAAAAGGTCAAACCCCATCCTCACCAATCCGCTATTGCAAAGCAGATCGAATCCAGACGAGGCGGGACAAGTTTTTCAAGGTGTGGGCGAAAAACAAGGGTAAAGTGCACGGCCAGCCGCCCTTGTTTTTCGCCCACACCTCGAAACTTGTGACCCACCCCGTCCGGCTCCGATCTGCTATTTCAGCGAATCTCACAAATTTTCTTCTTAAAATCAAAAGAAAAAGAAAAATCAAGAGAAGAAGCCCGCGTTTAATCATATTTACTGTTCAGTAGGTGGATTTACTGAATAGTACTTTTCTATTGCGTTCTTTATTGGTTCTGGTAATTCGTTTACATAAACAAGCTGTTTGTTTAAATATAAAGTCATTATTGATTGAGTTAGCTTGAATGGCTTGATACCTCGCTCAATGGATTCTGTTTCTAAACGCAAGTAGTTTTTTGAGCTTAAGCCAGTGCGATAAATACGCTCTGATTTCATGTTTTCTTCAGGATCTGTTGTCCTTGGGGGCAGTATGTCACTCATGCTGCACACTCGATCACTAAAGGCGGCTTAGCTATATCATCTAAAAGCGGATTCAATGAATTCACCCAGGAACAATAAGCAACATAAAGGTCTTCTCTTTGATCATAAGTACAGCAAAGAGAAAAAAGACCATCATACAAACCAGTTAAATAAGCTTCATTCTCCCCTAATGACCTAGTTGAAAAATGAAGGCTTTCCTGATTAGCACGCAAATGGAAAAGATCAAAAACGTCAGTTTGAGGTGATAAAACTATTAACTCGCTCATGATGCCGCCCCTAATTGTTTTGTGAACTGGACAAGATTAATCATTCTGTATTTACCAATTTTAAGCGTTGGTATATAACCGTTATCTACCCATCCACCAATTACGCCAGAGCTTAAACCTACAGCAGCGGCAAACTTATCTTGATGAATTACGGGAACGTTAAAATTGAGCTTAATTTCCTGATCAAGACCTTCATTCAATTGATTGACTTCATTATTTGATTGGTTCATTATTACCCCTTAGCTGTTAGAGCTGGTTTGAGCTGGTTTGTTAAATGTTACATGTATTATATACAAGTAAGTATAAAATACAAGTAAATAATACATATAAATAAAAAAATGAAAGAAGAAGACAAACGCGATACAAACAAAAGAATAAAGAAAATAAGGGAAATAAGCGGTTTAACTCGTGACGAGTTCGCAACAAAAGTAGGAATAAAAAGTAGTCAACTAGCCAACATAGAACATGAAAAGCAATTTGCACCAAGTTGGATGATACAATCAATAAGCAAAGAATATAAAGAATATGGATATTGGTTAGGAACAGGAGAAACAATAGAAAGTGCAGGACAAATAAGCCCAGACATTGAAGAGTCAAGGCGAAATCTAAAAACGGGTACGCACTAGCACGGAGAGTTGCGGAAAATTGGCAGGGAGCTAGTAAAAGGATTTAAAATGGAAAAAATAGAATTATTAAAAAATGCAGCATTATTTATTGGGCTTATATCAGCAACAATACTATTAGCAATAATATTTCAACCGAGACAGAAAAAAACAAAAAAATATAAAAAAAATAGAAAGAAGAATGAACTTACATTAAGAGTCTCAGATTATAAACACAAACTACCAAGGACTATTGACAGAAAAACAAGAGAAAGATTAATTGAATACGAAATAAAAAGAATGCCAGGCATAAGCAGAGAAAAAGCAGAAAGATGGGCAAAAGACAGATACGAGCGTGACAGAAGATAAGTTTCCACTTTCTTTCCAGTTTTACGAGCCAAACACAGCCACAGAGCAACGATACAAAACAAAGAACACAGGGTTATAAGCAATTACAGCCCTTTACAGCTTAGTTAAACGCTCTTTTAATGCGATTGTCGCGAGTTCGAATCTCGCAGGACCCACCATAGAAGATTAAGTAAAACAAAAGCTTAGAAAGGATTTTAAGTTTCAGTAACTGTGTACTAAACAGGCGACTACAGTGATAACTACAGTAGTTTAGTTTATTTCTCTTTCAAGAGGAAACATAGATGCTAAATTTTCATATCCGCAAAGTAACACTTCAAAGTGGCGATACCCGCTATCGCACCATCATTACCAAATCTGGTAAAAGTTTAAAAACCAAAACATTTAGACGTAAAGCCGATGCCAAAACACGGGGCAATCGTACTGTTTTAGATTTCCAAGAAAATGAAGCCAAAGGTATTAAGCCCTGCACTATTGCGTTTAGCCGTTTGGCTGATGAATATATGCACTGGTGGACTGGCAAAGACCATGACCGGGTTAGACTTGTTTTATGGTGGGAAAATCAATTAG
>WTAG01000590.1 GCA_013139755.1 Methylomarinum sp.
ATTTTGGCTTTAGAAAGCGAGTCAACCAACCACCGCGCCAGCGATCAGTAAGGTTTACAACAAGATCATAATTATTTGTCTTCAGTTGCTTTAGCAAGCTGTATTCATTCACTAGCTGAATAACTGTACCTTGCTTTTTCCACTCTCTGTCTATCTGATGAATTTGATTAATATGTGGATTTTCCGCGATTACAGTCAATGTCTCCTTATAAATTAACACGTCAATTTTTATGTGTGGAAACTGTTGTTTTATAACTGAATACAATGGGGTCGTGAGTAACACATCCCCTAAAAGCTGTAATTTAATCACCAAAATACGATCAATATTTTGAAAATCCACCGCATCATTAATGTAATTTAGTTTAATCACAATTAATTTTTTACTCCATTGTTATTCTTTAGTTTTGAGCTGTCCACCAATACCAAACCTCCCCAAAGCGAGTAAAGTGTGTTTTACTTCTTTATTAAAAACATTTTAAAAACTCACAATAAGATCTTAAACCTCTGCAGAGTTTAACCAGAGATCATGTTTATTACACATACTCAAGGCATAAATACGACCGCTATAGTTTTTTAATGTAAATAGCGAAATTGGTGCCTTATCATTCATAGGGTCAAACATTTTTTCATCAAGAAAATTATAATCCTGGTCTAATAGCACATGTTTAACTATGTAATGCTGGTAAGCGTCCATCCCATGAGCAGTGACTACTTGCACCTTCACCATGCCATCAAGTTGCTCTATTTCAATGTTAGGTAGATGCCCCGCAATTTTCTTGCTCCATCGTCCCGGGTTTTGCTTGGTATAAAAAATGCCACCCGCCATCTGTTGATTTGTTTCTTTTGCACCTACAATTCCAGGCGCAAGAAAACTTGCTCCAACTCCTGTAACACTTAAGCCAATAAAATTACGACGTTCCATAAAATTCCCCTTAATTTATTTCACAAACTGTTACATTTCCAGACAAGTATACTAAAAGCTAGTGCAACATCCTTAGAAATTACAACAAAACTCTAAGAAACATCCACTTTCTAATTTTATGCAATCATCACCAAAACACCTGCACTTTAAAAACTTATACTTAATTTATCATCCTATTGAAAGACTAACGACATCTCTTCATTCATCATCATCATTTCTGTGTATTTGAAATTATCTTTTACTAGCTATCATCATTCGGATGATTCTATTAGAATAGCCACCTTCAACACTTTAGACCATGCAATGCATTATTGTAATAAATAAACTCAAAGGAATATGCACTAAATAAATGATGCAACCACGTCAGCTTTTTATTCACCTTCTGAACTAACTACAGTAGAAATGGTGGTCAATAAGAAACCCAGTAGTTAATTTTTTATTTATTGCAGTGACACAAGGAATAACCAATGAAAATAGCCATAGCTGGAACAGGATACGTAGGCCTCTCTAATGCAATGCTCCTTGCACAGCGACATGAAGTCGTTGCTTTGGACATTTTAAAAGATAAAGTTGATCTATTAAATGCAAAAAAATCACCTATTGAAGATACGGAAATTGAAGACTTTCTAAAAAACAAAAAGCTCAACTTCAAGGCGACGCTAGATAAAGAAGAAGCCTATAAAAATGCCGACTTTATTATTATTGCAACACCTACTGACTACGATACAGAAAACAACTATTTCAACACCCAATCAATTGAAGCTGTAATTAAAGATATCATAGCAATTAACCCAGATGCTGTGATGATTATAAAATCAACTGTACCCGTAGGCTATACCGTCAAAGTTAAACAAGAATTCAGAAGTGATAACATTCTTTTTTCACCTGAGTTTTTAAGAGAGGGCAAAGCCTTATATGACAACCTCTACCCCTCACGCATCATCATTGGGGAACGTTCACAGCGAGCAGAGAAATTTGCTGGTTTATTAGTTGATGGCGCATTAAAAAAAGACATTCCCGTTTTGTTCACTGATTCTACGGAGGCCGAGGCAGTTAAGCTATTTTCTAATACCTATTTAGCCATGAGGGTTGCTTATTTTAACGAACTTGACAGTTATGCAGAAACTCACAACCTTGATACCAAGCAAATTATCACAGGTGTTGGACTAGACCCCAGAATAGGAAGTCACTACCACAACCCTTCATTTGGATATGGTGGTTATTGCCTACCAAAAGACACCAAACAGCTGCTGGCTAATTATCAAGATGTCCCCAACTGTCTTATTCAAGCTATTGTTGAAGCAAACAGCACTCGCAAAGATTTTATTGCCGACTCCATCTTAAAACGTAACCCCAAAATTGTTGGTATCTATCGTCTCATAATGAAAAGTGGTTCAGATAATTTTCGTACATCCTCTATTCAAGGCATTATGAAGAGAATTAAAGCGAAAGGAATCGACATAGTGATTTATGAACCCGTACTTAAAGATGATGATTTATTTTTCCACTCTAAAATTATTAAAGACCTTAATGATTTCAAAAAAATGTCGGATGTTATTGTTGCCAATCGTCTATCAGATGAAATTAGCGATGTTATATCCAAAGTTTACACTCGTGACTTATTTGGCCAAGATTAAATGAAAATACTTGTGACAGGCTCGGCAGGATTTATTGGTTTTCACTCCATACAATCTTTATTAAAGATTGGACATCATGTTATAGGTATTGATAACCTAAATGACTATTATGATGTTAACCTTAAATACGAACGTTTAAACTATTTAACTGAATTCTGCAAAAAATATCACTGCACAGATCTCTATCAATTTGTTGAAATGAATATTGCTAATAAACAGGCAATAACTAAACTATTTAAAACACATCAATTTGATCGCGTTATTCACCTAGCTGCGCAAGCAGGCGTACGTTATTCTATTGAAAACCCAGATGCTTATATTGAATCAAATCTAGTAGGGTTCGCAAATATCTTGGAATGCTGTCGCCAACAACAAACAGCGCATCTACTTTATGCCTCGTCAAGTTCTGTTTATGGCATGAATAGAAGCACTCCTTTCTCCACTGACGATCAAGTAGATTTTCCTATATCTCTATATGCAGCAACTAAAAAATCCAACGAATTGTTAGCACATAGCTATAGCCACCTTTATAAAATCCCTACCACGGGGCTTAGGTTCTTTACTGTTTATGGGCCCTGGGGAAGACCTGATATGGCTTATTTCTCGTTTACTAAAAAGATTTTAAATAACGAGCCAATTGATATCTTTAACCACGGAAAAATGAAGCGTGATTTTACCTACATAGATGATATCGTGGAAGGAATCATCAGAGTAATGGATCACATTCCGCCACCTCAAATAAGTAATATAACCACATCAAAAGCACCCTATAAAATTTATAATATTGGGAATAACCAACCCATTACCCTTGAGCGCTTTATTAATGCTATAGAACAAGCCATAGGAAAAAAAGCCGTCAGAAATGACCTACCTATGCAACCAGGTGATGTGCCTATAACTTATGCAGATATTACTGAACTAATGAAAGATATTGATTTTAAACCCAACACCCCCATAGAAGATGGCATCCAAAAATTTGTTGACTGGTACGTACACAATTATAATAAATAAACTTAATTATACCCAGGTGCGAGGACTCACTCTATACTACCCTCGCACCTAAAGATTCATCTTTTCATTAATATTATTGATATATCTAATTTTAGTTAGATCCCTGTTGACCAACCAATACTAGCTCCCTACACAATGCATTATTTAGAGCCAAACCAAGATTACCGAGACAGCACCTTACGAGATAACACTGAATTATCAGTTGATGAACTTAAATCTGATGCTGAAAAACATTATGATGATTGCTACCATGATTATTTATTTGCCTGGTGTAACAAAGAAAATCTTGCTTTGCATTATGGCTATTGGGATGAACAAACTAAATCCCATCACCAGGCATTAATCAATAAAAATCAGGTACTCTATGATGCTGCCGGCATTTCATCAACAGACCATGTCCTAGATGCTGGCTGTGGTATTGGTGGTAGTTCTATCTGGATTGCAAAGCAACATGGTAACCAGATGACTGCGATTACTATCAGTAAGCAACAAACTGAACATGCCGCTCAACACGCTAAACGCCAAGGGGTTGCCGATAAAACTGATTTTCAGGTTTCTGATTTTTGCGAGACACCTTTTGAAGATGAATCGTTTGATGTTATCTGGGGCTTAGAAAGTGTTTGTCACGCTTTGAATAAAGGCGATTTTTTAAAAGAAGCCTTTCGTTTACTGCGTCCCGGTGGCCGTATTGTGGTTTGTGATGGCTTTATTCAACGCAGAGAGTTTAACGATGATGAATGGCAGGATATTGTGACCTGCTTAAATGGCTGGGCAGTTCCTAACTTATGTGCGCGTGATGAGTTTACTCAGTTATTAGAACAAAATCATTTCAGCAACATTGCTTACAAAGATATTACTACTGAAACCTTACCTTCTGCTGATTACATGTACAAAGTTGCCAAGCGCTTAAAACCGGTGCAATTACTAACTCAATGGCTAGGATTACGTTCTAAAGCTCAAACAGCTAACTTTAAAGTTGGTATTGCTCAACACCGCTTATTTACTGATAATTTGGTTGAATATGGCATTTTTACTGCGACAAAACCCTAATTAGACTTTTATTTTAGCCTTGGTCTTACAACTTAAGTCCAAGGCTATCATTCTATATTTTATTTTTGACCGTTTCCGCTTGCTGTTTAAATCCAAAAAACCGCATCAATTTTGCCACGGCATGTAACACAGGAACAGCACAGCCCATAGCTATCGCATCGACTAAACAATACCATGCTGCCACGCCACTCGGTGGATTACCTTGCGTTAAAGTGGACGCAGGATCTATTGCCGCCCAATTCCATGTACCTAGCGATGTACCTATCAACTCGACCCACGTGGTAATAAAGAAGGCACCTAAATACACCATAGGTGAGCGGCCTTTAAATAAATATAATAAGTATACACAAAACAATAACGCGCCAATCTGGTCCTCTCGTCCTATCACGCCGGTTAATGCTAAAACTGCCCATG
>WTAG01000298.1 GCA_013139755.1 Methylomarinum sp.
CTTTTACACGCAGTATCAACCCTTTATTTGAAAATCAACTTTTTAAAACTTATCCGGTAGTCACTTCTCTTGACATTGGGTTTAATTATCTTTTTTAAAAAATTGAATAAATAGTTTTATCCTTTACAAAAAGCGCTGAGAAAAAATTTCAGCGTCTAAATCCTTATTATTCAAGTGCTTGATACGCCACTGGTAGCGGCATTAGACCCTTGCACCTTTTCCGAGACTGAACAGACTATTGGGGCTCAGTACGGAATCCGTAGCATCCCAACTCTGATATTGTTTCAGAATGGTCGAGAAGTAGCTAGACAGGCGGGGGCTATGGGCGCTGCTGATATAGTACATTGGGCTAAAACTCATTTATAGATAGCTTTTAAGGTGATTTTTGATAATCGCCTAAGGGAAGCAATATTAATAATTTCTAAAACTTACTTTGGGTGCATTAAATGGTGAGGATGATTTGGCATCGCATGACGTGCATGATCGCTTAACTGGGCATCAAACCATTGATGAATTGCATGAATTAAAGCGGGATTGTCAGAAGAATAAACTATCTGTGCACCATCGGAAAGTTCGGTATAGATAATTTTTATTTCATCCGGTCTGGCTTTTTTTAACATGGTCAAGCCCGGCATATTGTCGCCATGTAGTTTGCTTGGATCTGAAAAATCACCTTGTTTGAATTTATTGGCTATTTCTTTAAGGTGTTCTCGAATCAATTTTATTTGCCCGGTATTAGTCTGATTTTTCACCACGACTTGCTGCAGGCCGCCATCCTCTTTTTTTGAAAACACATGGACAGTCTGATCCAGATTAAAGGGCATGATTTGAGCGCCTCGTTGGGCAATTTCATCAAGTCGATCCTCATTTGCCTTTTCCACGGCATGAATAGATAAAGAACTACTTGTAAGCAGTACTGCTATAAAAAGTGTATTTTGTAATTTCATTTGGTTTAGCTAAGTTCTGTTTGGTTTTTTAACAAAGACGCCTGAGGTTTTTCCTTGCTAGTTGACTGGTTTAGTTTATGAATGGACCATGTATCCATTTTCCTGAATAAGGGCTGAGCAAATGAATTTTCGATATGAGTAAAGTACAAACGGCCAGCATTAGTTACTACGAAGACTGAACTTATGTGGTGTAGAAAAGCGGCAAAAATAGGATTAAGAAAACCAAATGTTGCTAGTGTCAGGCCGACTATATTAAACCCCATGGCCCAGGCATAATTTTGCTGGATAATTCCGCCCATTTTTTGGCTGAGTTGCAGTATTTTGATTAAATCCTTTGCATCATTACCGAGTATCACTATATCTGATGAAGTAATTGCAAGATTAACATTCTTATGCCCGCCTATAGCGATACCTACATTAGCCGCCGCCAGGGCAGGCGCATCGTTGACACCATCACCGACCATAACAACTTTTCCAGTTGCCTGATATTTTTTAACCAGCGCAGTTTTATCTTCCGGTGTGATATTAAAATAATATTCATCAGCATTGATATATTCAGCGACACGCTTAGCTTCCTGTTCTTCGTTATCGCCCGTAGCGAGTATCACTTTTTCTATACCAAAGGCATGGATAGTATCAGCCAGATTTTGCATTTCAGCTAGCATGATGTCACGGATAACGATGATTCCTTTAACATTACCATCAATTGCGACCCAGATTGCACGCCCAGTATAATCAATATCGGGTAGCTCAATTTCCTGATTTAGCAGTGTTTCAGCACTACCAATCAGAATATCCTGATTTTCGATGATCGCTTTGATGCCTCGGCCGGGAAGATCTTCCGCCTGTTCGACAGAACGGAAACGAGTCACACCCTGTGTTTTGGCAAAATTAATGATTGAACGGGAAATAGGATGATCAAAGCGGGATTCAACTGAAGCAACCAGTTCCAGCAGTTCATGTTGCGGCATATTAATCTCAATAACTTCACTAACTTCGGGTTCTGCCAGCGTGACAGTACCTGTCTTATCCAGAATCAAGGTTTTAATATCCTGCATATTTTCCAGAGGTTCACCGCCTCGGGCCAGAATATTGGCACTTGCCAGTCGACCGATATTGGCGGCAAATGCAGTGGGTGTAGCTAAGGCCCAGGCGCATGGACACATGACGGCTAATGCTGTAGCCATTAAATGCAAGCTACCTGTTACAAATAATAACAGGAAGGCATAGGCTGTCACAGACAGTAGCAGAATCTGTACCGTGGTATCGGCTCGTCTTTGCAGATCTGATTTCTTCGATAAGCTGGCTTCAATTTCTTGCGCTATGACAGCCATAAAAGAGTCATCGCCGTTTTTTTCTGCAGTGACTTGTAGCGGTGCTGTTAGATTTATGGTTCCAGATGTAACAAAACTCCCTATCTTTTTATAGATGGGAAAAGGTTCGCCGGTAACAACTGATTCATCAATAGATGACGCGCCTTCGCTTATTTTTCCGTCTACGGCGATCATAGCGCCTTTGGGCACAATAAAAAGGTCATTTTTTTGTACTTCGCAAATCGGTATTTCCCTGATTTCATCACCGACTATGACCTTGGCCGTTTTTTTACCTTCCTGTATCAGACTTTCTATTTTTTCTCGGTTTTTTCTGATAATGCTGAATGAAATATACAATCCCAACCCGATAAACCAGGCCACCATCGCCCCGCTTAAAGGTTCGCCATCAATCAGTGTCACGATCATGACCAACACAATTAATAGTTCTGCAGAGACTTTGCGCATTAGTAATACTGCTTTTAAAAAACTTTCCAGGTATATCCCCAGACAAAACAGATAAAAAGGCATCCCTAACCAGTAGAGAGCAGGTATATCGTAAAGCATGTCCAGGCCAAAACAGACGACTGGAATAATAGAGGCAATGACACGCAATAGCATGATGTCCTTATGAGGGCTGATTTTCAGCAGTTCAGCATCGATTTTGTCAAAATAGGATTTGTAATCTTTTGTTTGCATGGATTTTTCCTTTATTTTGTAATGTTAAGATCGATTATGTTGTTTTCTATTGTATTGACAGGTTCAATCCATCCCAGATCCTCAAAAATCACAAAACAGCAGGGTATCAGGAATAAAGAAAACAGGGTTGCAGTGAACAGACCAAAGGTGAGACTGGCTACGATGGGTATAAGCAATTGCGCCTGTGTGCTGGTTTCTAGCAATAGGGGCAATAAGCCTGCGATAGTGGTTAGGGAAGTAAGAAAAATCGCTCGAAAACGGTCGTGTGCGGCCTGTTTAACTGCTTCTGAAATTGTTATATCTGTCTGCCAGTGATTTTTTATAAAGGTGACCAGCAGGATGCTATCGTTAACGATAATTCCCATCAGGGTAGCCAACCCGACCAGGCTAGGCATGGAAAGTTCGATGTCTAAAAGTAAATGTCCCCAGACCACGCCAATAAGTCCCAACGGGATTGCCAGCATGACCGCGATCGGCTGCAGATAGCTGCGGAATTGAAACGACAGGATCAGGAATACACCGAACAGACCAATCATCACATTGCGCTGCAGTGAAGCGGCGGTAAGCGCATTCTGCTTGCCTTGGCCTATAAATGAGAAACGCAGCTGCGGATATTTCTGTTTCAGTTTGGGAAGAAACTGCTTTTTGGTGATTGACATGATCTCTTTGGTATTAGCAATTTCAGTATCCAATGTGCCTTGAACGGTTACTGTACGCTGTCCATTAACCCGATGGAATCGGGCATAGCCTCGAACTTGCTGAATGTCTGCTACATTGGAGAGAGCAATGCGTCTGCCATCAGGAAGCCGAATGGTGAGTGCCTTGAGATCTTTCAGGCTATTGCGATCTTCTGGTGAGAGCCGTACAGTTACATCATAAGTATTCTGCCCCTTGATCACATCCAGCTGGGTAACGCCATGCAGAGCTGCACGTACTTCACTGGCGATGCTCTGGGCATTGACACCCAATGTGTTAGCACCTTCGCGCAATTGAATCTGGTACTCCGGTTTTCCAGGGCGAAAATCATCAGAAAGATCCAGCACGCCTTCAAAACCGTGCAGCCAGTGCTGCAGTTCGAGCGAGGCTTCTTTCAGAATTTCTGCCTGATTTCCATGCAGACGAATATCAATCGCTTTGCCGGCTACTCCACGTTCCTTGTCGGTGAATTTAAGGGCGATAACATCGGGATGATCTCCGGTGAGTTCACGCCAGCGTGATAATATTTCTGGGATGCTGCCATGCCGGTACTCTGCAGAGATCAAATCTGCACTGACTGTGGCAACATGTGATCCGCTTTCATAAGCACTGATATTGCTGTTGTAGAGGACAGTAATATTTTTGACCAGTCTCTGGTCGCTGGCTTGTTGATCTGAAAATCTCTTGTCCGTTTGTTTCAATGCGATTACGATTTTTTCTACAATTGTTTCTGTTTGCTTGAGCGGTGTGCCCTGTGGAAACAATATCCTAGCCTGGATGATATCGCTCTCCAGTTGTGGAAATGCACGATATTTA